>CAMYNZ010000046.1:0-14246 GCA_947259865.1 uncultured Desulfobacterales bacterium
GCGAATGATGCGGGATGCCAAGATCACCCAGATCTACGAAGGCACAAACGAAATTATGCGTGTTATTATCGCCAACACGCTCTAGAAGTGGTTTCAAAACTGCATCTAAGGCTCAATAGCTGCGTTGCAAACCTCTTCAAAATGCTCACATACTATCTTGTATGCTGCGCTTTTTCATCAATTTGCGCCTTGCTCTTGAGCCTAATCTGCGGCTTTGAAACCACTTCTGAATCATTACCGTCGCCTGCAAATTTGCAACTATTTTTGGGTTGGCCCTGAGCCCGTGTTTTGTTTAACAAATAATTTGCAAAATTCACCAAGGTTTGAAAGGGTTTTGAGAGCGCCATTGAGCATTTTGGGACAAAGACGCCCTCTGTAGTGGGGCGTCAAAAATCAAAAGCTGTCTGAGTCCCGAGCGTGAGCGAGGTCGAGTTCTTTTGATTTAGCCCCGCTTCAGCGGGCGTCCCCAAAATGATCGCCGGTGCGAGCAAAAGGCTTTCAAACCGCTGCCAGTTTTTTTAACTTATTCCTTGGAAATAATATTAGCGCTTATTTTTCTTTTTTTACCAGGCCTTTACGTATGGAAAAAGGGCGGGATTGGTATACGGGAGAAACCGGGCGGCAGAAAAGCGGTTCAGTGGCCTTGATCGCTCATCCCGAAATCTGCTGTTCCACTGCGGCAACTATTTTGCGGGTAATCTCTCCGGCTTTTCCCAGAATGATATAGTCGCTGACGGTTCCGGTCAGCGGTGTTCTCTCGGGATTGATTTCAATGACCTTTGCACCGGATTCTTTTGATATTACCGGCATCAAAGAAGCCGGCTGCACTATGGCCGAGGTACCAATGACCAGCATAATATCACACTGGGAGGCCGCGAGCTGGGAACGGCTAAGATGCTGGGGTGGGATCAACTCGCCAAAAAAAATAACTTCAGGTCTGTATATACCGCCGCAATCGCAGCGGGGAGGAATCGTGTCGGCATGGATCTTGTGGGTTTCACATCTGTTGCCGCATTGCATGCATTTTTGCCAGGCGAAATTGCCGTGGAATTCAATAACATCTGTGTTACCGGCTGTTTGATGCAGCCCATCGATATTTTGAGTGATAATGGTTTTTAAGATCCCCATTTCCTCAAGCCGGGCCAAGCCCTTGTGGGCAGCATTGGGTTCAGCCTTTTGGACAACATCATTCATATCCTTTATCAAAACCTGCCAAACCTTGGCCGGATCGCGCATGAAGGCATCGATGTGGGCGTATTCCAGGGGGTCAATTTTTTCCCACAGCCCCCCCTTGCCCCTGAAAGGCGGGATTCCACTTTCAACCGATATCCCGGCACCGGTCAAGGCCACGACATTTTCAGCGGCAGCCAGATCCTGGGCGGCTCTTTGAATCAGGTCGTCCATGCCATTTCCATCTGTTTGATCGGTTAGATCGGTTCAGCAGGTTACAATTCAATTTCCGTATCGGCTTTTACACCGAAGCATTTGATTTTTTGACCTTCCAGGGCGATGGTCTGGCGGCAGGTCTTGACGATATCGGTCATTTCTTTGTCCGTGCGTTCCTGGTTTAAATGGAACAATCCCAGTTCTTTGACCCCGGCTTCAAAGACCAGCTTAAGCACATCGGTATAAACGGAATGCCCCCAGTCTCTGTAGGTTTTATATTCCGAGGGCGTATATTCGGCATCGTGAAACAGAAGATCGACCCCGCCACAAAACTCCATATAATCCCCATAGGCCAAACCCCCGGGGTGGACGTAGTCGAGCTCATTGTCTGTAAGAAATACAAAGGTTTTACCGTCTTCAACGAATTTGTAACCACTGCCGCCGTTTGGATGGCTGAGAGGAATCGGCACAACTTTGACAGATCCTATTTTAAATTCTGTAGGACAGGCCTCTATGTAGGTCATCTTGGCCTTTATATCCGCATATTTTACCGGAAAGTTGGGGGGTGCCATCACTTTTGAAAGAATGGTTTCGACAAATTTGCTGTGAAATGGACACCGGTGCATCTGAAATTCGGAGCTTTTGAAATAAAGCGGTTTGAAATAGGGGAACCCCATAACATGGTCCCAGTGGGCATGGGTGAAAATAAAATGGAATTTTTTTCGTTGTTCATTGATTAACTGGTTGCCCAGTTTGCGTATACCGGTTCCGGCGTCAACGATGATGATATCATCACTTTTTGTCCTGATCTCGATACAGGTGGTGTCCCCGCCGTATTTGAGATACTCTTTTCCGGAGACAGGAATTGACCCCCTTGAACCCCAGCACTTGATGTACATAGTTAACCTTTCAGATTCTAGCCATTGGCATTAGCAATATGCACTGCCTAAGAGTGTATGCCAGATATCGTCATGGGTCCATTTTTTAATGATGCCGGCAGAACGCAGCGCCAGTTTAGACGCCACGGCTTTTGCCTGGTCGCCCATGAGCCCGGATAGAATGAACCACTTTTTATTAAAGAAACTTTCTGAAGAAATCAGCCCTTTCATCACTTCATAGTGTATGTTTGCAATTACCAGATCCGCCCGGAGCTCGATGATATCCTCGGCATCGCCCTGGACGACTGCGACCCGGTCTTCCATATGATTTATCCGGACGTTATGGTGAGCAGTCTTGGCTGCCAAAAAATTGATATCAACGGCTATTGTTTTTTTACATCCCAGTCGAGCAGCCGCCAGTGCAAGCAATCCGGTACCGGTTCCAAGATCAAGGGCTGATTGCAGCGATTCTTTGCCAAAAACCAGTTCTAGCGCCTCCAGGCAGCCGAACGTGGTTGCATGGGTGCCGGTACCAAATACAACCCCCGGGTCAAGCACAATCGGCAGTGTTTTATGATCGGTTTTGGTATTATACCATATTTTTGCCCAAGGTGGTGCGATAAGAAATCGGCCGACTTGAATCGGATCGCATTTTCCTCCCTGCCAATCATCGTATGTCATGGTGAAATTGTCAAGAAGGCGTAACTGCGGCTGAGCCGTCAACAGGCGCTGGACATGCTTCTTTGACGGTCTGGAAAAGAATAGAAATGAAAATTCGTCCTCCTGCCAGTTACCGATAAAACCATTGGGGGGTAGATTTGTCCCCGGCGCCAGGTGACCTTTAATATGATAAACATACAGATCTCGATATGGACTGTCCGGAAATCCAGCGCGATTTTTTCCGCTGCCAACAAGTTTAATCGTTTTTGGGCAATTGGTCAATATACCACTCCAGCGGGTCAAGCAGCTGATACCCCATTTTTTCCAGTTTTCTTTTTATGGGGGCCACGTTTTGAGTCAGCAGGTAAGGAAAGACGGCCCGTTTGCCTTCGTCCCAGTATCTGGCCACCAGGACACTGCCGAAAGAGATATTTTCCTCGGTGATGGCATCAACTATTTTTTTCAGCTGACCGATTTTTTCTTCTACCAGAATACCTAAGAGGGTTCCCGGCTCTCCGATTCCCAGCACATTAATAAACGCACGCAGCAGATCGCGAACGGATATGATACCTTTCAGCTTGCCCGCCGCATCCACCACCGGAAGGGCGCCGACCCGGAGCTTTTGGATCAGTAAAAGTGCGTCTTGAATGGTATAAGATGGCGTCACGGTGGTGGGATTTTCGGTCATGATATCTCTTACCCGAAGTTCTGGAATCTGATCCTCTGCCTTACCGACGGCGGGCTTTTGAAAAGAGCGATCCGGCCGTGCGCTTCTGATGTCCCGATCCGTGACGATTCCGATTAAGCTGTTTTTTTCGTCGACCACTGGGAGATGTCGGATACTGTTAGCGGCCATTTTTTCCTGGGCCCGGGAGATAGCGGCATCTTGATCGATAGTTAATACTTTTCGAGTCATCGAATTGCTGACGAACATATCATCCTCCAGACGGGGTTGGATGGGAGCATCCCTGACGTTCTAATAGAAATAATGATCCGGCCGACCACCGTAATTTTAAACGATTTTCGTTACATTTCATGCAAGATTCAGCTACCTGCTCACCGGTCCAACAAAACTGAAACATGGTTCCTTGCCAGTTCCGGTAGCCGCCTGAGCGAATAGCCCCCTTCAAGTACCGATACCAGTCTCCCGTTACAATAGCTGTCGGCCATTTGCATAATCTGTTTCATAATCCACGTAAACCATTCTGTGGATAGTTTGATATCGGACATATCATCGTCAACATGGGCATCGAAACCGGTTGAAATCAGAATAAATTCAGGCTCAAATTTTTTAAAATCATTTAACAGCGTACTTTTTATCTGGTGTCTGTACTCTTCATCCCCCTGACCCGGCAACATGGGTGAATTTTTGGTAAATCCGTTTCCGGCACCGGTCCCATATTCAAACTCCCGGCCGGTGCCCGGGTAAGCAAAAGACGGATGCTGGTGAATAGAGTAGTAAAATACGGTGGGATCCTGCTCAAATATATGTTGGGTGCCGTTGCCATGGTGAACATCGAAATCGATAATTCCGACTTTATTTATATTCCAGCGGTTTTGTAAGTATCTGGCGGCAATGGCAACATTGTTAAAATAACAAAATCCCATTGCAGCGCTGGCTTCGGCATGGTGCCCGGGTGGTCTGACGGCACAGAAAACATTGTCCAAAGTACCGTTCATCACCCTATCAACGGCTTCAAGAATTCCCCCGACAGCCAATAATGCTGTTTCATATGTCTGACTGCACATCTGATTATCCGGGTGGTCAAAAACCCGTTTACCCGAGATGCAGGTGTCGTTGAAACGATCAATATAATCGCTGTCATGGACTGCTGCGATCCACTTCAAATCTGCCCGGCTGCCGCGTATCAGTGTCAAATTATCGAGAAGCCCGGCCTGACTGATTCCCTGGTAGATAGCGTTGAGCCTTTCAGGGACTTCAGGATGATAGGGTCCCGTTTCGTGAAGCAGATACCGCTCATCGAATAAGAATCCTGTACGTCTCATATCATTCCCAGCACCACTAGGATTTGTTGTGATTTATTAACGCCGCCATCAAGATTGAATATTGAAGATTGACAATGGACGATTTATGGATGCCGCTTCGCTAAGCTGTTTTATGAAAAGAATGTAAAAATGGAAACATTCCTTAAATAGTCAATCTTCAATCTGAAATAGTCAATTGTTGGGAGATTACGAAAAACACCACTCACAGAGTTTGTCAGAAAATACACAAAACTAAAGATTAAGCGCCTAGTTGACAATCCGGTCGAAGATGCCAAAGGCAGCCTTTATTGAATCACTGTCTTCAGGTAATTTTACAGTCGGACGGCCATTTAGGTCATATTCATATATCATCCGATCTTCCGGAATCGCACCGACCAGTTCGAGGTCGCCTTCCTTTAAAATTTTCTCAATCATCTCCGACGGTTTTTCCCTGACTTGATTGATGATGGCATACGTTTTCTGCACGCCGATATTCAGTTCATTGGCCAGCTTATTAATTCGGACTGCAGCCTGGAGCCCCCGCCGGGATGTATCGGATACTATCAGAAGAACATCGACGTTGTTTGTCGTCAGCCGGCTGATGTGCTCCATGCCGGCCTCATTATCCATTACCATGTAAGGGTAGTTGTCTGTAAGCCGTTCCAGAAAGCCGGTTAAAAGTGAGTTGGCCGCACAATAGCATCCTGCCCCTTCGGGTTGTCCCATAACCACCAGATCAAAACCGTCGGACTCAACGATAGATTGTTCCAGCCGCATTGATATGAACACGTCCTTGGTCATTCCACTGGGCACCTGGCCTTTTTTCATTTCCTCTCGAGCTTGACCGAGTGTATCCGAAACGTCGAGACCGAGAACCTCGTTGAGATTCGCGTTGCAGTCAGCATCCACCGCTAAAACGGGCGTTTTTTCGTGTTTTAATAAATATTTAATGAGTATACCGGCCAGGGTTGTTTTACCGCTGCCGCCTTTGCCGGCCAGTGCAAACGAATAGGCCATTTTGTATCTTTCCTTTTTATATGATTTTTGTTTCCTTCGCAACAACACCAAACCTAAAATTTATGCCAGTTCCGATAAACAGTCAAGGAACATTTGCGACAGACAAATTGCCTGATATATGAGAAATCTGGCCGGTTTTATCGATTCAGGGTCAAAAGGGGTATTGTCCTCTGGTCGCCGGGTGTGTCTCCGCGGGCTGGCCTGGCAACAAACGAATGCCGTAACCTCTGAATTCGACAGGCAGTTTTTTTGCCTGGTAACTGCGCTCTATTGCAGTGGGTAAAGCCCTTGCAATGCAACGGGTCATATGTTAAATCGACTAAAAATGTTTTAATTTCAGTAAACTATATGTGCAGGATAGTATGGATTTTGAACTGAATAAAACACAAAGAGATATTCAAAAGGCGGTTCGGGATTTTGCCAGGGGCGAATTCGACAAGGAGCTGGCCCATGAGCTGGACAGGAAGCAGGCATTTCCTGCAGAGATCTTGCAAAAAGCTGGCGATCTCGGGCTTATCGGTGTACACTTTCCGGAAAAATATTCGGGACAAGGCCTCGGCTGTCTTGAAGCCATACTGGTGGTTGAAGAATTGTGTCGTCGAGACTCTACCATTGGCAGCACCATTGCACTTGCCAGTTTTGCATCCGAAATTGTCCTGCGTCATGCCGGTGATGCAACAAAAGAAAAATTTTTGCCGCCCGTAGCGGAAGGCCGCATGCTTTCAGCCGGTGCTTTTAAGGAACCAGATGATGTTCAGGACACCATGGGAATGAATACCACCGCCCAAAAAGACGGCAGCCAGTGGGTTATCAATGGTACCAAGACCTTTGTTACCAACGGCGGAATCGCCGGTTTCTATTGCGTTTTGTGCTTGACGGATCCGGATGCAATACCATCGGATAGCGGTATGAGTGTAATCCTGGTGGAGGCGGATCGAGATGGGCTTTGTGCGGCAGATATGGGTGAGAAGATGGGAATCCGGATGATGACCACGGCGAAAATCAATCTGAATAACGTACGGGTGCCATACGCCAACCTCATCGGAGAGGAGGGCAGCGGGTATTACCATTTACTTCATTTTTTTGATGAAAGCAGAATCCAGCTTGCCGCCCAGGCACTTGGAACCGCCCAGGGGGCCTATGACAGAGCTCTGGATTATGTCAAAAAACGTGAACAGTTTGGTAATAAAATTGCTGAATTTCAGACAACCCAGCACAAGCTCGCCGCGATGGCCACAAAAATTGAGCTGGCCCGACTGATAACCTATAAGGCCGCCTGGAATTTTGACCAGGGCCGCAACGATCCCAAAATTACTGCCATGGCCAGGTGGTATGCCGCCCGGACAGCGGTGGAAGTTGCCGACGAAGCCATACAATTGCTGGGCGGTTATGGCTATATGACCGAGTATGACGTAGAGCGATTTTACCGGGATGCCAAGATCACCGAATTATTTGAGGGCCCGCAGTCGATCCACCAGGATACGATCGCCACTGCCGTTGTCGGTAAAATTAAATAATTTCCGGGTAGAAACGGTCTTATTTCACAGTGCAATTTATTCACTATTTATTTTATGATTCCAGAACAGGGGGTTATTATGCTCGATCTAATTAAAAAAACAATGATGACCGGACTAGGCCTGGCGCTTTTAGCCAAGGATGAAGTGGAAGATCTTGCCAAAGAAGTTATTGAAAAAGGCAAGATGACTGAAAAGGAAGGCAGAAAATTCTTTGATGATTTGCAGAAAAGGTATGATGACGTTCAAAACAAGCTCGAAGACAGAGTAGAAAAAACGGTCAAAGAGTTACTGAGAAAAGCCGATGTCGTGACCGGGGATGAATTAAAAGCGTTAAAAAAAGAAATCAGAGAACTGAAAAAGGCCATCAGTGACAAAAGTGCCGACGCAAAGTAATACCGGTTTCATCAGTTTCGCAAAAAGTCGAAAAAACGACATTTCCGAAAGTATTAGGTTTTAGGTGTTAAGTTTTAAGCCTCTAGTATTGCTTTAAGCACAAATAACCCTGATTCTAAAACTTGTTGAAATCGACTTTCTGAGTGCACCAAATTTTATTTCCAGTAAATGGGTAAAATGCTCAGTATCCGAAAAATTGGCGTTTTGGGCCGCACCTATCGAAACCTCAAGCGCTATCAACAGATCCTGGCAATTCTGCTAAAATACGGTTTTGGTGATCTCCTGGAACTGCTGAGGATCGACCAGTATGTGGAGGTCGGTCTCAAAATGATTTCGAGAAAGCAGGAGGTCAGGGTCGAAAAACTCAGCAAACCCCAGGGACTTCGCATGGCGCTTGAGGAGCTGGGACCGACATATATCAAGCTCGGGCAGGTGCTCTCAACCCGGCCCGATCTGATCCCCGTTGATTTTATCACAGAACTTTCCAAGCTTCAGGACAAAGTGCCGTCGTTTCCGTTTGAGGATGCCAAACATATCCTTGAAGCCGAATTGCAGCTTTCCCTGGAAGAACTTTTTGAGATTTTTGAAGAAAAGCCGCTGGCTTCTGCCTCCATCGGTCAGGTACATAAAGCCCGACTAAAAAATGGTGAAGAGGTAGCGGTTAAGGTTCAGCGTCCGGGAATTCAAAGGATCATAGAAGTTGACCTTGAAATCATGCTCCATCTGGCCACCCTCATGGAACGACACGTGGAGGAATTGGCCCTGCACCGACCGATAAAAATTGTCGAGGAGTTTGCCCGTACTTTGGAAAAAGAAATCGATTACAGCATCGAAGCAGCCAGTGCAGAGCGGTTTGCCTCGCAGTTTCTGGATGATCCCCATGTATACATTCCCAAAGTTTTTATGGATGTGTCAACATCGCGTGTCCTGACCACAGAATTTATTGACGGCATCAAAGTATCAGAGAGTGACCGCCTCAAGGCCGCCGGGCTGGATCGAAAGCTCATAACAGATAGAGGCGCCGATGTGCTGTTGAAGCAAATTTTTGATTATGGATTTTTCCAGGCCGACCCCCATCCGGGCAATATATTTGTGCTTCCGGGTAATGTCATATGTCTGATCGATTTTGGTATGACCGGCACGGTGAACCGCAAAACCAGGGAAAGCTTTGTCGATCTGATTGACGGTGTGGTCAGCAAGGATCCATCCAAAACCGCCCGGGTGTTTCTCAAATTGACCCAGTGGGATAGAGAGCCGGATCTGCGGTTGTTTGAATCCGATGTTTCTGATTTCATGACAAAACATCTCTACAAGCCTTTGAAGGATATAGAGATCGGTAAATTACTTCACCAGCTGCTGGAGTTGGCCTCAAGTCATCGCCTGAGAATTCCGCCCGATATATTTTTTATGCTGAAATCACTGACGACGGTTGAGGGCGTGGCCCGGGCCCTCAACCCGGATTTCGACATGATATCCAAGGCCAAACCTTTTATTAAAAGAATCATGCGTGACCGATACAGCCCCCAGAGAATCGCCGGCGATATGATCCGGGTGGCTTCCGGACTTGTGCATTTTATCGAGCAATTCCCCGAGGACATGCTCGAAATTACCCGACTGCTTCGCCAGCAGAAACTGACATTAAGCATCGATCAGAAGGGTCTCGAAAAAATGCGGGTTACCCAGGATCAAACCAGCAATCGGCTCTCATTTTCGATTATTATAGCGGCCCTGCTTATCGGTTCGGCCCTGATCGTCATATCCAAGACCCCGCCGTTTTTCTTCGGCATATCCTTAATCGGCATCATCGGGTTTTTGGCTGCCGCCATCATGGGAATTTGGCTGCTGGTGGCGATATTAAGAAAAGGACGGCTTTAGCCACCTGAAAATAACTGGTATTGTTACCTCCGCTGAATATCCCGCCGGAAAAGCTTCTTAAAAAATATCACCGGTTTTGTGGCTAAACTTCTTTTTTTGTTTCACCATATCGTTTCATGGCCGCATCGACCACGAATACGACGACCCCGTAAGTCCCGAAAAAGAGAAGGATTTGAGTAGACAGCGACCCGACCCAGCCGAATAGTTTCAAAATAATGAATGCGGCAATTGCCGCGATAAACCCCGGGACAAACTTTATCATTGACGATACCCCTTTCTGAAAATGTGACTCAATTTCTCCCTTTCTCGAACCACCGGATAGGGTGTCAAATCTTGAATAGTGAATAAATTTGATTGAATTTATCTTGCAACTGACGATCTGTTTGAAATTTTGATTTCATAGCCCCGACACTATGGCTGATAGAAGAAGAGGTCACGCCAAACAGTTCCCCGATTTTCTCATTGGTCAGCATCCCCGTCTTCCACAGAGCATAGACAAGGATGTCTCGATCCGCTTTGTCGGATGATGATATCCGAGATGATTGTCGAAAACGTCGAACATCGCAGTTGAGTATCTTTGCTGCTTTATCCAATAAGGAGTCTGGATCAAATTCTCTGAACATGCTTTTTTGTTGCGGTATCTCTCGATGCGGTGCCTCCGCTATATAGGTTTTGCGGATCTTGTCGACAAATTTTTTTGATCCCAAAATCATCCCATGCCGTAAATTCTCCAACAAACGCGTTTCTTCCTTCGCATACTTCTGAACTTTTTCGCGATACCCCCGGTGTCTGTCCTTTTTATCAAACTGCGATAATATCAATTCTGTCGACAGCCATTGCGGCCCTTTTTTACCATACGCGTAGACCGGATAGCTACTCCAGAGATACTGGGCCAGCCTATCGACTGTTCCGGACTTCAGGGGGTTACGATGTATATAACAGGAAAGCTGCATCAAGTAGATATCATTTTGCACAATGATGCTTTTAAAACGACCTTGAAACAGGTGACCGATTCTCGAATGCTTGTTATTAAAGCGCCGGGTATATGTCACACCAAGCCACTGCATGGCTTTTGATAAATTCGCTTGCTGTGTTCTTATCAAAAGGTGGTAATGATTGTCCATTAACACATAAGCAAAAATATCTATTTCAAATCGCTCAGAAATCTCACCAACAACACCCAGAAATCCATATCGGTCATTATCATCGAAAAAAATATTCCTGCCCTCGTTTCCACGAGACATCACATGATAAAATGCACCATCAAATTCTATGCGCCACGCTCTGCCCATGCTAGCCGATTAAACAAAATCAGGGATGAATGTCAACAGTTATTCACTATTCAAGATTTGACACCATTTCCTTATTGCTGTTAACCGGCGCTGTTTAGCCAGAGGCTTTTTATAGCCCGGAGGTTTTTTACAGCATGGTGTATCCGGGGCCGTCCCCGCCTTCCGGACAGTTCCAGGTAATGTTGCGGTATGGATCTTTAATATCGCAGGTTTTGCAGTGCAGACAGTTGGCAGGATTCAGTTTGAGCCGCCGCTGGGATGTGGCCTCGTCAATTTCGATTTCATAGACATCACCCGGGCAAAATCGCGTGCAGGGACTGCGATAGGTGTCATAGCATTCGGTCACACACAGCCGGGTGTCGTGAACAATAATATGGGAGGGCTGATCTTCCCGGTGTTTGGTTTTGGACAGGTAAACTCCGGTCAGTTTGTCGACATACAAAACACCGTCATAGACTTTCGGATCAAAATCTGAACGCAGATCCTCACCATTGCCCTTGACAGACTTCAACGTCAGGCAGTCCTCTTCAAGCGGCATACTTTCCATCATGCCGCGACCGCCTGTAATGTACTGGGTACCCAGCAGGAAAAATTTCAGGGCGGCGGTTTTTGCCAGGGCCTGATAGAAATTTCTGCCCTTGAACATTTCTTCTTTTGCCCAGCTTTTTTCGAACAACTGCTGATAGGTTTCGAGGCTTTCAGCGGTGAGGCTATCTTTTTCCAAGGCCTGTATAATTGATTCTGCGGCCAGCATACCCGATTCCATGCAGACATGGATACCCTTCAACCCCGGCATGTTCATCATCGAAGCACTCCCGCCCACAAACAGCGCGCCGTCCACCGCAAGTTGAGGCATCGTATATAAACCGCCGGTGCAAACCGCCCGGGCACCCTGTTCGATAACCTTGCCGTTTTTGATGATATTTGCCACAAACGGATGCTGCTTGAATTTGATATAGTTCTGATACAGATCTTTCATCGGATCCCGGTAGCAAAGCCCGGTGAGATATCCCATGGTTATTTGATTACCTTTCATCGCATAGATAAATCCACCTCCGGGGGTACTGAGTTCCAATGGGTAGCCGAGGAGATGAATATCGTTGCCTTTGCTGGTCTTAAAATAGTTATCTTCAGGCAACTGGATAACCTCTTCTATTCCAGTTTCGAAAACCTGGGGCATTTTTCCGGAGAAGATATCCAGCTTTTTTGCAATTTGCTTTATCAGGCTTCCCCGGGCACCTTCGCCGAAAACCGTGGCTTTGGCCAGTATGTCGATGCCCGGCTCAAAATTATCTTTGGGATTGCCCTCTTTGTCGAGACCCTTATCTCCGGTGCGGACCCCGACCACCGTTTTTTGATCTTCGGCGTAGAGAACCTCTTGACCGGCAAATCCGGGGAAGATATTCACACCCAGCGCTTCGGCTATCTGAGCCATCCACCGGACAAATTTTGAAAGACTGATGATGTAATTGCCCGCGTTATGTAAATAATTCGGAATAAAAGGAATCGGATAATGCCCCTTTGCGGTTAAAAAATAAAATTCGTCTCCTCTTACCGGGGCTTCGACGGGGCATCCCTTTTCCATGAAATCAGGGACAAGTTTTTTTAAGGCAATGGGGTTAAGTACTGCACCGCTTAAAGCATGCGAGCCGATTTCGGCACCCTTTTCAATCAGGGCGACCTCAAGACTCATATTTTTTTCTTTGGCAAGTTGCATGAGTCGAATAGCACCTGCCAGACACGCCGGTCCCCCACCAACGAAAAGCACATCAAATTCAATCGATTCACGTTCAACACTCATAACTTGACTCCTTCAAAGTGTTTAATATTGGTTATTTGGGCTCATATCTTAGATTTATGAATTCAAGCGAACTCATTTGAAGGAAGCATGTCTATCATAATCGGGTAAATTTGTAAATTGTAATGCGGTTTTGATTTAAAAATTCATAAGTCTGCAGGGATCCATGCATAATTTTGGGTTCATCTCCCATTTAGTTGGAAAAGAGGGTCCCAGGATTCCAGGGGTCGAAGAAAAGGGTCCAAGGATCCAAAGGGTAAAGGGTTCAAGGGTTTGTTTTCAAAAGACTTTATCAACGCCTTTAGCATTCTTTCAATTTCTGAGTTGTCCATATTTAGTCTATCCAATACTTTTTTTAATTAGCTCTAAATCCCTGCTAACAGGGTTCGTATGGTTTTTATCAGACTTTCAACCCCTTGTAATTCTTTAGCATTTCACTCGACCCCTTGAACCCTTGGAACCCTTCTGGATCATTCCTGCTCAATTGCAGATAACAGCTAATTTTTAACTAAAACTAATCTGGAAATGATCCAAACTTATTGAAGGACTTGACAATTTGATTATATATTAATATATGTACATATGATCATATAATAAATTATATATAGGGATTGTTAAAGTGACGATGAAAGAAAACCGCAACACCAGCACTGCGTTAGAGGCCTGCATAACCGAAGGAATTCATAGAGAAACCATTCATGCCGTGAAACGGAATATGCCTGACACGGTTGCACTATATGAACTGGCCGACCTGTTTAAGCTTTTTGGTGATAGCACAAGATTGGGCATTCTTTGGGCCTTGAGCGAATCTGAAATGTGCGTTTGCGACCTCTGTGCGCTTTTAAAAATGAAACAACCGGCGGTTTCGCATCAGCTAAAAAATCTAAAACAGTCACGGATCGTTAAAGCCAGGAGAGACGGCAAGGTCATATACTATTCCCTGGACGATGAACACATCCGCAAGCTGCTCAATTTCGGTATGGATCACGTCAGAGAAGCATAATTTAAGGAACCCGAATCATGGCGCAACTAGTAACGCAAAGGTTTGGCGTAAAAAATCTCGATTGCCCTTCATGTGCCGCCAAAATTGAACAGGGGCTGAAAGCACTCGATGGTGTGGATGAAGCAGTGCTCGACTTTGCCAGTTTAACCCTACATGTGAGAGCCAAGGATATTGCACAAGTGCTGGCAGCGGTAGGCAGGATTGAACCCGACGTAGAACTGGCACCCAAGTCTGAAAATGCGGCTCCGGAGGAGCACCATGAAACGTCTGCGGGGTTTAAAATAAAAAGAGAGCTTTCAGTTTTAATCCTGGCGACGGCTCTTTTTATCCTTCAGCTATTTTTTGAGAACTGGTTTCATAAAGAACCTATTGCCGGATTGGAAATAATCATTGTTTTTGCAGCCTACCTTTTAGCAGGGTGGAATGTCCTTCGCGGCGCTT
>CAMYNZ010000046.1:14263-26356 GCA_947259865.1 uncultured Desulfobacterales bacterium
GCCTATTCAGAGGCAGTTGGCGTTATGATTTTCTATAAGGTCGGCGAACTGCTGCAGGATTTGGCCGTATCGCGTTCGCGCCGCTCGATACGATCCCTTCTTTCCGCAAAGCCGGACCGGGCTGTTATAAAAACACCCACTGGTTATCGCGAAGTAACCCCGGCGTCCGTGGGGGTTGGAGAATTAATACTTGTTAAACCCAGCGAAAAAGTTCCTCTTGATGGTGAAGTAATATCCGGCAACTCTCAATTGGATTCATCCGCCCTTACTGGGGAATTTGTGCCTGTAACCGTTGGTCCCGGAAATTCCGTCATGGCCGGGCAGATCAACCAGACAGGAGTCTTAACGGTTCGGGTGTCCCGGCCTTTCAGCGAATCTTCCATTTCCAAGATTATGGAACTTGTCGAAAATGCCACTGCCAGAAAAGCCAAAACCGAAAAGTTTATAACGACGTTTGCCCGTTATTACACACCGGCTGTCGTTTTGATCGCTGCCGGCATTGCTTTTATTCCACCCATACTTGCAGCGGAAGCCTCGTTTAAAACCTGGATTTACCGTGCGTTGGTACTGCTGGTGATCTCATGCCCCTGTGCGCTCGTGGTAAGCATACCCTTAGGCTATTTTGGCGGAATCGGCAGCGCCTCTCGCAGGGGCATCCTGGTAAAAGGCTCCAATTATATTGATGCACTGGCTGCCATTGACACGGTCGTCTTTGACAAAACCGGCACATTGACCAAGGGGGTGTTTGAAGTCAAAGAGGTGGTTAACCTAAACGGGCTTTCAAAAGCGCAGCTTCTTGAATTTGCGGCGGCAGCCGAATATCAATCCAACCACCCCATTGCAGCATCCATTTTAGCGGCTTTCTCCCGCAATGGTGGAAAACTGGACACAAAAAATATATCCAGCCACCTTAACATGGCCGGCAAAGGCGTCAAAGCCCGGTACGGCAAGCATACCATTCTTGTAGGCAATGACAATCTCATGCATCAGGAAGCAATTGACCATGACAAATGCGATTTCGACGGCACTGTGGCGCATATCTCCGTAGATGGCCACTACGCTGGCTATCTTACCGTCGGGGATGAGATTCGACCGGATGCGGAAAGGGCGATCCGCGGTCTGCGCGATAACGGTGTCAAGCAAATTGCAATGTTGACCGGCGATAACATTCGGGCGGCTGAGGGCGTCTCAAAAAGACTGGGTCTTGATCGCTTCTACGCAAACCTTTTACCGGAAGACAAAGTCAGAATATTTGAAAAAATCGGAAAAGAAAATCAGAACAGACGAAAAATTGCCTTCGTTGGTGATGGGATTAATGATGCTCCAGTCATTGCCCGGGCAGATGTTGGCGTGGCCATGGGCGCACTGGGCTCAGATGCCGCTATCGAAACCGCCGATGTTGTTCTTATGACAGATTCACCTTCTAAATTGGTTGAAGCTGTTTCAGTTGCAAAACAGACCCGAAAAATAGTCTGGCAAAACATAAGCCTGGCATTTCTCATTAAAGCAGTATTCATTACTCTGGGGGCTATTGGGCTGGCATCTATGTGGGAGGCGGTGTTTGCCGATATGGGTACTGCCCTAGTCGCCGTAGCAAATTCTGCGAGGATACTGGCTCACAAAAGCATCCTCAGCTAATGGATCTTGCTATCGAAGCTATGAACTCAGGGATCTGTGGTTATACAAAGCAAAAAGTGATTTGGGCAACAGCGTCTTAACCTAAAGCGACATCAAGTGTCATCATGACCGCAAAGCCCAGCATCGCTCCGCAAGTAGCAATATCCGTGTTTTTTTCGAGCTGGGACTCGGGTATGAGTTCTTCAATTACCACATAAATCATTGCGCCTGCAGCAAACGCAAGCGCATAAGGCAGAATGGGTCGCATATATATAACGGCCACTGCCCCAAGCACGCCGGCCGCCGGTTCAACGACCCCCGATAATTGTCCGTACCAAAAACTTTTTAGCCTTGAAACTCCCTCGCGGCGCAGTGGTACGGACACGGCCGTGCCTTCAGGAAAATTCTGTATACCGATACCCAGGGCTAATGCCATGGCGCCGCCAAGGGTTGCGGTTGGCAAATCATATGCCAAAGCTCCAAATGCCACACCTACAGCCAGCCCCTCCGGGATGTTATGTATCGTAATCGCCAATACCAAGAGCACACTTCTGCGCCAGCTTGTGCTGATACCTTCTGCTTCCTCAGTGGGGAATCCGAGATGCAAATGGGGGAGTAATTTATCAATAATCCAAATAAAGGCACCTCCCAAAAGGAACCCTACAGTAGCAGGTATCCAGGCGGGCAGGTTTGATTGTTCGGCCATTTCAATTGCCGGTGCCAGCAAGGACCAGTATGAAGCGGCAATCATGACACCGGCGGCAAACCCGAGCATCGCATCTAAAATTTTTCGATTGACACTCCTAAAAAAGAATACCAATCCGGCACCCAATGCGGTCAGAAACCAAGTAAATAGCGTCGCAATAAGTGCCTGCCAAATCGGATTCAAGTCAGTAAAAAATTGAATTAACATAACAGATGCTATTTTCCTTTCCAAGTTTTAGAGAAGATACCCATGCAATGGTACATTTACAATTTGAGCGATCCTGCGGAAAATCCACCACCAAATGCTCGAATATTTTATTTGCGTTTACCATATAACATCCTAATAAAATATGCAATAATATGGATATTGAATTTACACTGAGGCGATCATTTTGTGGCCCCAAAAATAATTCGTTTACCGAGTTCGCTTCTTTTGCCTTTGCCTTAAAGGCGAAGGCTGCAGGCAAGCAAACCTGTCAGCCTTGAAATCTTATTAATCAGAATTAATATGGGATCATAATTTTAGAAATTAAAGGGCCGTTGCCCAATCACGATCCCCGCTTTGACCGTTGCGAATTGCGCCCAGGTATGTTACCCCATCAGCAGGTTTTTCCCGGTGATAGATTTTCCGGCCCGGGCGTGTGTTGATGTGGGGGAGGGCAACAATTGCGGGTTTTTCTGGCGGTTTTTTGGATCAACGGCAAATCAGGTAATTATGGACACTTTTTGGAACTGGTGGCAACATATACCGGAGCGTTTGGATCCCGTTATTTTTCAGATCGGCGGATTCAAGCTCCAGTATTACGGATTGATGTATGTTATCGCATTTGTGATTACATATGTTCTGGCACTCTATCGCCTCAAGCGCGAGGAAAGATTTGATGTTTCCACAGACCAGATCCAGGCCCTGGTTACTTACATGTTGCTGGGGGTTATCGTCGGCGGTCGTTTAGGGTATGTCTTGTTTTACAATTTGTCCTATTATCTAAACCACCCCCTGGAGATCATACTTCCCTTTGAATTTTCAAACGGAATAAAATTTACCGGCATCACCGGAATGTCCTACCACGGTGGTTTGATTTGCGTCATACTGTTTGCCTGGCTGTATGCGCGCAGAGCCGGGCTGAATTTTTTGGCGATGACGGATTTATTTGTACCGGCCATCCCGCTGGGTTATACTTTTGGCCGCATCGGAAACTTTATCAACGGTGAATTATACGGCCGGGTGGCGTCCGTGCCGTTCGGCATGTATTTTCCCCAGGCCCCCGGACCTCAGATGCGTCATCCATCCCAACTGTACGAGGCTTTTTTCGAAGGGCTTTTTTTATTCGGGGTGCTGTGGGCCCTGCGAAAAATTATCCAGACCCGGGGGGCCATGCTGGCTCTTTATTTGATTGGCTACGGCAGCGCCCGCTTTTTCATCGAATACTTCCGTCAACCGGATGACCATCTGGGATTTGTTGTGCTATCTTTTTCAATGGGCCAGGTGCTTTGCATGTTCATGATAGCCGGCGGGCTCTTGCTGTACGGATATTTCCGGCACACTGAAAAAACTTCCGGGGCTACCGGCTAGGCGCCCATGCTGCCCTGCCCAGATATATGAGGGATCGGGGTGTTTTTTTCACGCCAAGATGATCGCCCCGGTGCTTCTAATGGACAGAGGGCTATTGCCGCCAAGAAAGGCAAAACACAGCGTCGGTTCTTGTTGAAGTGAAAGTTTTAAATAGCCGGCAGTAAAATGCAAGGCAGTTGCCGCTGTTAGGTTTGGCAGGCAACAACCCGGCATCTTGCCGTGAAAAAAATACCCCGACCCCTGAGATATATGTAAATAATGGCAAAACTTTATCTATATAATACGTTAACCAGGAGAAAAGAAGAATTCAATCCGGTTGGATCGGATCTTGTCGGCCTGTATACCTGCGGCCCCACGGTTTACAATTACGCCCATATCGGTAATCTGCGAACTTACATATTTGAAGATATATTAAAACGCGTGCTGCTGTACAATGGATTTCGTGTTAAGCATGTCATGAATATTACGGATGTGGGCCATTTAACCGGTGACCGCGATATGGGTGAAGATAAAATCGAAAAAGGTGCTGCCCGGGAGGGCAAATCCGCCTGGGACATTGCCGGCTATTATACCGAGGCCTTTAAAAACGATATCGCAAAATTGAATATTCTGGAACCCGATATCTGGTGCCGGGCCACCGATGCCATTCCCGAGCAGATCGCTTTGGTCCAAACCCTGACCGACAAGGGATATACCTATCAAACCAGTGACGGTATCTATTTTGACACCTCCCGTATCAAGGATTATGCCAAACTGTCCAATCAGAAACTCGATGCGTTGCAGGAGGGTGCCCGGGTGGAAAAAAATCCGGAAAAGAAAAACGCAACCGATTTTGCACTCTGGAAACTTTCACCCAAAGATGTCCAGCGGCAAATGGAGTGGGATTCTCCCTGGGGAGTGGGATTTCCGGGATGGCATCTGGAATGTTCGGCCATGAGCATGAAATTTCTAGACAAAAATCTCGATATTCACTGTGGCGGAACGGATCATGTAGACGTCCACCATACCAATGAAATAGCTCAATCCGAGGCGGCAACCGGCAAAAAGTTCTTTAATTTCTGGATGCACGGCGCTTTTTTAAACATCCAGGGGGGTAAAAAAATGGCCAAAAGCGCAGAAAATTTTTTAACCCTGGAAAACACCTTTGTTAAACAGGGCATTCATCCGCTGGTTTATCGATTTGCGGCCTTTCAAACCCATTATCGAAAACCCATGGAATACAGCCCGGAAGCGGTTCACGCTGCTCAAAACGGTTTGCGCCATTTGCAAAACCAGATACGCGAAATCGCCGAAGCGCCTAAAACTTCCCCCACATCGATTGAAACAGACTTTAAGAAAAAATTTTTAAATGCCGTTAATGCGGATCTGAATATGCCCCGGGCGATGGCAGTGGTGCAGGAATTGTTGAAATCACGCCGCCCTGATTCAGAAAAGCGGACAACGATGATGGATTTCGATCGTATTCTGGGTCTGGATTTGGACAAGGTTGATAAAACCGACAGCCTGCCGTCTGAAATTCAACAGATTGTTGAAAACCGCATAAAAGCGCGGGTGGAGAAAGATTGGGCGATGTCCGATCGGCTGCGTGATGCTATCCAGGCCCGCGGGTATGTGGTGCAGGATACCAAAGACGGGATGAAGGTTTTCAAGCCTTAACGGGCTGCTGCCCAAATCCATTTTCACCTGGTTGAAAACGTTTTTGATTTTCGCCGCCGGCGGAATTTCGGGCCCGCATCAAGCCCAAAAACTCGCCCGTCAGGTCCCGCTGCAAGCGGGATACAAAGCGTTTATCCTTCCCTTTGCCAGGATTGATGGACAAACACGTTATAATGACCGCTCAAAAGGTTCCGGCTAACCGCCCGTTCATAATTCTGACGCCTGGGATGATTGCAAAATTCAGATAATTTTGGTTCAGGTGCCACTTCCAGGGCCTGTTTCCGGACGTATGCGTACCAAAGATCTAAATTTTTGACATATATTCTTCACAGTGCCGATTGATTGGTTCAACCGGGGGGATATCCTGATGAGAGACCTACCGTTTAAGGCCTGGGTGTGGTTCGGATTGATCTTCCTGGGTCTGGCCCCGACAGTGCCGGCAGCCGGTAAAATCTCCATATTCGTCAGCATTCCGCCCCAGAAATACCATGTGGAAAGGATCGGTGGCGATCGGGTTGCCGTTTCCGTTTTGGCCGAGCCGGGCGACGATCCCCATACTTTTGCTCCAAAACCACAACAGATGGTCTCCCTCGCCAAAGCCGACGTTTATTTTGCTATCGGTATCGGAATCGAACAAGCCTGGCTTAAAAAAATTAAAGCCGTTAACCCTAAAATGCAGATTGTGCACACGGACAGGGGCATTCAAAAGATTCCCATGACCGCATATCCGCGTCACGGAGATAACGCGACCCATCAGCCGAAAACGCCGCCCGGCTCCGGTCAGGGACAAAACACTGGCACCGGTAAGCAACATCACCCCGGTTGGCTTGATCCTCACATCTGGCTTTCCCCACCGCTGGTGATGATCCAGGCCCGTCATATTTTAAACGCCCTGGTCAGTATAGACCCCGCCCAGGGGGCGGTATATGCTGCCAACTATAAGGATTTCCTGGCTGAACTCGTTGACCTTGACCTCGAGCTGATGGATATTTTTTCCAAAGGGGGCAAACGCCATCAATTTATTGTATTTCATCCGGCCTGGGGATATTTTGCCCATGCTTATGGCCTAGAACAGGTCCCAATAGAGTTCGAAGGCAAAGACCCCAAACCGGCTCAACTCGTCTCGCTCATCGATTACGCTAAAAAACACCGGATTAAGGTGATTTTTGTTCAACCGCAATTTTCCACTAAAAGCGCCCAAATCGTGGCTCGGGAAATCGGCGGCCAGGTCGCTCGGGCGGATCCCCTGGCGCTGGATTGGGCCGATAATATCCGACGCCAGGCGGCAATATTCAAATCGGTGTTAATAAAGGAGTAATCATGCAGGATGCAATTATCGAGATCCGGGACGTTTGTCTGGCCTTTAACGGACAACCGGTATTGACAGACATCAACCTGCGGGTCAAAAGAGGTGCTTTTTTAGCCATGATCGGGCCCAACGGCGGCGGTAAAACGACC
This sequence comes from uncultured Desulfobacterales bacterium, assembly GCA_947259865.1. The sequence continues at coordinate 21,273 of CAMYNZ010000046.1, forward strand.
CTTTTGAGGCTGATGCTGGGTCTGCTGTCACCTCAAAAAGGCAGCCTGCGTGTTTTCGGGAAATCCCCCCGTGAAATTTCATACCGCATTGGGTACGTCCCCCAGGATGTTCATATTAATCAACGCTTTCCCATCTCCGCCCTGGACGTGGTGCTGATGGGAAAACTCAAACCCGGTCGCGGTTGGACCCGGCATTCACGCAAGGATCGGATTGCCGCCCATGACGCGTTGGAAAAAATGGAAGTGGATGCTTACAGCCATCGCCGTATCGGTGAGCTTTCCGGCGGACAACTACAAAGAGTCTTTGTTGCCCGGGCTCTGATTACAGATTCGGAGCTTCTTTTTCTGGACGAACCGACAGCCAGCATCGATACCAAAGGCCAGCGTGAATTTTATCAACTGTTGAAAAAGCTCAATGAAACCATCACCATCATCATTGTCAGTCACGATTTAATGGTGCTCTCCGGGTATGTAAAATCTGTCGCCTGCGTCAATCAGCACCTTCACTATCACGATCAGGCTGAGGTTACGGGTGAAATGCTCGAAACCATGTATAATTGTTCCGTAGAAGAGGTCTGCCAGGTGGAGCTGGTTGCACACGGACTGCCCCATCGTGTTTTGCGGGCCCATGAGGATGATTGATATGTTTGAAGCGTTACAGTTTGAGTTCATGCAAAATGCCTTAATTGCCGGTTTGCTGGCCAGTGTGATTTGCGGCATTATGGGGACCCTGGTGGTAGTCAATCGCATTGTATTTTTGTCCGGCGGCATTGCGCATGCGGCCTATGGGGGTATAGGCCTTGCGGTTTTTTTCGGATGGCCCTACATGCTCGGCACCCTGGGATTCTCCCTGCTGGCTGCCCTGGTTATGGCCGCCGTGGCACTCCGGGCCAAACACCGAACGGATGCCATTATCGGTGTAATTTGGGCTGTCGGTATGGCCGTGGGGATTATTTTGCTCGATCTAACACCGGGTTATAACGTTGATTTGATGAGCTATCTTTTCGGCAGTATCCTGGCCGTACCGAATTCGGATCTCTGGATTATGTCCATCGTCGGCCTAGTGATAATTGGCACGGTGACGTTTTTCTACGATGATTATCTGGCGATGTCCTATGATGAAGAATTCGCGCAGATCAGGGGAGTACGGGTAAAATTTTTATACTTTTTGCTCATCAGCCTGCTGGCGGTATCGATCGTTATGATCATCCAGGTGGTCGGCTTAATTCTCGTGATCGCTCTTTTGACCATACCGCCTTTCATTGCCGAAAAACACGCAAAATCCCTTTTTAAAATGATGGTTATATCCTGTGTGCTGAGCATTATTTTTACCTTGACGGGCCTGTGGCTGTCCTATGCGTTTAATCTGACCTCAGGAGCGTCGATTATTTTGGTTGCCGCAACCGGTTTTCTGGTTTCACTTGGATTGGATGGGTTGTTGGCGGTCAGCAGGGGGGTCAGGGCCACTGCGGGAATTGTTGATTAATGGCGGCAAGATGCCGCTTCCTCTGTTCATATTGGATGGGATTTAGTAAACATCACGGTGTTTAAAAATTGGTGGGAGTGGCTTCGACTCGACTGCCTTCGACAAGCTCAGGCCCCGAGCGTGCCGAGGGGAGCTCGTCGCAGGCCAGCCACCAGATGTACGTTAAAAAAGTCTGCGGAACAGTTGCCAGGCTTTTGCCCTGCATCCGGATGAAAAGATGAAATTTCGTCATACCGGTTCAAACCTTGCCGTGAAGTGCCGTAATACGGCCGGCTCGTAGGTTATGCGCATTCCTTTAATTTTCGTTCGCTGCTGGAACACCGCCTCAACGCATTCCACCACATAGTCCATGTGGCTCTTGGTGTAGACTCGGCGTGGTATGGCCAGACGCACCAGTTCCATTCTGGCCGGTTTAAACGCACCGCTGTCAGGATCCGTCCTGCCGAACATGATGCTGCCGATTTCGCAAGACCGGATCCCGCCGTGCAGATAAAGTTCACAGGCGAGCGCCTGGCCGGGGAATTCATGGGGCGGTATGTGCGGCAAAAAAGCCTTGGCGTCCACGTAGATGGCATGACCACCGGGTGGTTTAAAAATAGGTACGCCCAGTCGGGTTAATTTTTCTCCGACGTATGTGACCGATCGAATTCTGTATTTGAGGTAGTCTTCTTCCAGGACTTCCTGGAGTCCTTGCGCAAGGGCCTCCAGATCGTGGCCGGCCAGACCGCCGTAACCACCAGGATGTTCCTGGCCTGCTGGGCGAGCGCGTCGTCATTGACGGCCAGAAATCCTCCGATATTAACCAGCGCGTCTTTTTTACCGCTCATCGTACAACCATCTGCCCAGGAGAACATTTCACGTGCGATTTCCCGAACAGACCTTTTACGATAACCCTTTTCCCGCAGTTTGATGAAGTAGGCATTTTCAGCAAACCGGCAAGCATCAAGGAAAAACGGAATCCCATTCTCCCGGCATATTTCGGCGGTTTTGCGGATATTTTCCATGGACACCGGTTGGCCGCCGGCGGAGTTGTTGGTTACGGTAAGCATACACAGCGGTATTGCATGGGGGCCTTTCTTTTGGACGATGGCCTGCAGTCCGGTTAGATCCATATTGCCTTTAAAATCGCCTTCAACGTCTGGCTCCGATCCTTCAGGTACCGGAAGATCCAGAGCAACTGCACCGCTGTTCTCGATATTGGCCCGGGTGGTATCAAAGTGGGTATTATTGGGGATGACTTTTCCTTCAGCGCCCATGATGCTGAAAAGGATTTTTTCGGCGGCCCGGCCTTGATGGGTGGGAATTATGTGTCTTAATCCGGTTATCTCCTTTACGGCTTTTTCGAAGCGGTAGAAACTTCTTGAACCCGCGTAAGCTTCATCCCCTTCGATGATGCCGGCCCATTGCCTGGCACTCATGGCCGCTGTGCCGCTATCGGTCAGCAGATCGATTAACACGTCCTCCGAGTGGAGGTTAAACAGATTATAACCGGCTTGCGCAAGAATCTGTTGCCGTTCTTCCCGTTCGGTAAATCGGATGGGTTCAATCATTTTAATCTTGAAAGGTTCGATGATCGTTTTCATGATTAGTCCTTTACTGAAAATTAAGCATGGGAGGCGTACTTAAAAGGCCGTGGATTTTTCCTGCGTTACATCTTGTATTAGCGGAATGAATCATCATCAGCGAAATTAAGAAACCGCCCCAATTTTTTCGTTACTTAGGGTGCCGGTTTTTTTTACTCAGGCTGGCACGTTTAATGGCATTTTTACCGAATTTGTGGGTAATCGTATCCAGGGTCCGGTCCAGTTTTTCCCAGTGGTCATCTTTTTTTTGGGTCTCGTCAAAAAGGCTCAGCTGAACGGGCAATTCCACAGAAACCAGACCGGATACGCCCACCCCGATCAACCGCACCTGCCTTTTTAAGGGATATCCGTCCAAAAGAAGCGAGGCCTCGAGAAAAATTTTGTCCGAGGATTGAGTCGGAACTGTCAGGGTCGTATTCCGGGTAACCTGTTTGAAATCGGCATGTTTTAGTTTAAGTACAATTGTTTTGGCGCGCATGCCCAGCTTTCTCAACTGTTTGGCAACATCCTGGGAATGTTTTAGAAGATATTTGTCCAGCAGCTGCCGGTTACGCGTATCCTGAGAAAGGGTTTGCTCTGAGCTGACCGACTTGTGCCGCGAAGAGGGACTAACCGGCGTATCGTCAATCCCGGCTGCCAGTTCCAATAATCTTTTGCCGTATTTACCGAATCTGTCTCGTATTAATTTTTCGGGAAACTGTTTTACCTCACCCAGGGTCTTGATGCCCAACAGTGCGAACTGGGTATGTGTTTTTTTGCCGACGCCGGGGACTTTTTGAATCGGCAGCGCATCGATAAATGCCGGTACCTCCTCCGCTGAGATCACCGTTAAGCCGTCCGGTTTGTGCATATCCGATGCTATCTTGGCCAGAAATCTGATGGGGGCGATCCCGACCGAACAGGTCAGGTCCACGGTTTCTTTTACGATCTCCTTTATGCTTGCACCGATTTCTGCCGCTGACCCGTGCAGTTTATCGCAGTCGCTGATGTCCATGTAAGCTTCATCGATGGATACCGGTTCCACCAGGGGGGTGAAATCTTTCAAAAGGGACATGACCGTGTCTGATACTTCTTTGTAGCGTTCAAACCTGGGCGGCATGAATATGCCTTGCGGACATAACTGTTTGGCCTGAAATATCGGCATGGCGGAGTGGACACCGCATTTTCTGGCGGCATAACTGGCGGTCGAGACAACCCCCCGATTGGTGGTACCCCCGACGATGACACATTTGTCCCGGAGCTCGGGTTGGTCCAGTTGTTCTACAGAGGCATAAAATGCATCCATATCGATGTGGAGTATCATGGGCTAGGGTTCAGGGTTGTGAGTTCAAGGTTCAAGGTTGAATTTCAGACGCGAAACTTTACAATGCAGAACGACTTTTTACTCCTTGATTCTTTGCCTCAAATGGTGTTTATTACAAATTTGTAAAATTATGTGTACACCATTTCATTTTTGAAACAAAATAAGGATTTGGAATTATGAGCACCCTCAAACCCATCGAAGAAGTCACTTTGCTTTATGAAATCAGTGAAGCACTCAATGAGCATTTGGAGCTTAAAAAATCTTTATATAAGGTTTTGGACATCCTGTCCAGCTCAATGAATATGGTGCGCGGGACCGTAACGATCCTTGATCAACTGCGCAGCGAAATCAATATTATTGTTGCTCATGGCTTAGCGCAAACGGCTATGGCCAAAGGCAAATATAAACTCGGTGAGGGGGTTACCGGTCGTGTTATCCAATCCGGTAAAGGAGTGGCCATACCTCGCATCAGCAAGGAACCGCTGTTTCTGGATCGCACGGCTACCAGGAAAACCAGAACATTCAAGGAGCTGTCTTTTATCTGTGTGCCCATAAAGAAAGGACGTCAGGTGATCGGTGCCCTGAGTGTAGACCGCCCCTTCGATGAATCATACAACCTCAAGGAGGGACAAAAGCTTTTATCGGTGGTGGCAACCATGGTTGCCCGCCATGTGATTAACCTTGAAACAATCAGGCTTGAAAAAGAAAAATT
>CAMYNZ010000047.1 GCA_947259865.1 uncultured Desulfobacterales bacterium
GGGATGATGCCCAGGGCTTGCTCGGCGGCGTTGATTAACTTTTCTGGGCCGAATTGAAAAATATAAGAGTCGGGATCATGGCCTGTATCCAATATCAGAATTTGTGCATCAGCAAAGCCTTTGTCAAACACTTCAATACTTCGTCGAGCCGCTTTTATTCCGGCCTGGTCAGAATCATACACCAGGATGAATTTACCCTTTTTACCAACCAACCCTCTCAGACGCCGCACATGTTCTTCGGTCAGGGCAGTTCCCAGGGTTGCAACGGTGTTGGGTATGCCGTGTTGATGGAGGGCGAGAAGATCAAAGTAACCCTCAACGATATAGACGGTTTCAGCCAACCGGCAGGCATTCTTGGCACGATGCAGTCCGTAAAGGGAGCGGCTTTTATTGTAAAGCGGTGTTTCAGGAGAATTAAGATATTTGGGCAGCGCGTCATCCAATACCCGCCCGCCGAAACCGATCACCTGCTGACTCGAATCAAAAATAGGAAAAATGATGCGCTGTCGAAAACGATCGTAATAACCGTTTTTATTCTTCCTCGAAATTATTAAACCGCTCTTTTCAACAAGATGCGAAGGTATTTTCTTGTGGTTAAAATAATTTGAAAGATTGTCCCAGCTTTGGGGGGCATAGCCAATGCTGAAGTCGGCAATCGTATTGTCGGTCATACCCCTTTTATTGAGGTAGGCAAGCGCATCTTTGCCGGCGGCACTTTTGTGCAGTGCATTGCAAAAAAAGTCCAGCGCCTGTCGGTTTATCATATATAACTGTTCACGCTCCTTGAAACTTCTTCTTTGCTCCGGTGATAACTCACGTGCCGGAATTTCTACGCCATATCGATTCGCAAGCGTTCTTACCGCTTCAGGAAAGCTAAACCCGGACTGGTTCATCAAAAAGGTGAAAACATTACCCCCTTGGCCGCACCCAAAACAGTGAAAGATCTGTTTGTCAGGACTTACCGTAAACGAGGGGGTTTTTTCTGAGTGAAATGGACAGAGACCGATATAATTCCTTCCAGACTTTTTAAGGAGCACTGCTTCCGAAATGACATCAACGATATCAACGGTATTCCTTATTTCCGAAATCTTATCTTCCGGGATAAAATTCGCCAAGAAAAGCTCCCTCCATTGTTATGGCAGATGGAAAACGAATAACGCCGGAAGGGTATTATATGGGATGAAGCTTAACAAATGATTTCATAGTTCGATGAGTAGCGATTTGTTCGCGGCAATCTTCCGTCAACGGTCATGCACAAATTAAAAGAAATGAATTAAACTTTTATAATATGGACCGATTAATTCGTTGTCAAGTTTTTTCTGGATAATACCTGCTGTTATTTTCTTAATTCATCTGATCCGGCCAAAGGACTATTTTTTGTAAGGGCGATGGCATCTTTGAGATCCAATTTTCCACTGTACAATGCTTTTCCGATAATGATACCGGTTATGCCCAGCGGGTTTAAGGGCAACAAATTTTTTATATCATCGATTTTTGAAACGCCACCGGAAGCGATCACCGGTATCGAGACGGCTTCAGCAATCCGTCGGGTCTCCTCGATGTTCGGACCGCGCTGCATTCCATCCCGTTCAATATCGGTAAAATTGATGGCAGCGACACCACAGTTCTCAAAACGTTTGGCCAAATCAACCGCTTTTATTGGCGTTGTCTGGGTCCAGCCCTCAATCGCCACCATCCCCCGCCGCGCATCGATAGCTACCACAATTTGCCCTGGAAAGGCTTTGCAGGCTTTTTCCACCAATTTCGGATTGTTAATCGCTTCGGTACCGATGATAACTCTGTCAACACCGATTTCGATATACTGCCGGATCGTTGTCTGGTTGCGAATACCACCACCGACTTGAACCGGAATGTTCAACTGCCCGACGGCTTTTTTTATGGTGTCGGTATTTTGGGGATGTTGCTCAAAAGCGCCATCTAGATCAATCACATGGATCAGTTCGGCCCCCTGGCTTTCCCATTTTTTTGCCATTTGAACGGGATCGTCGGAGTAGACCGTCTCGGCATCTTTTCGCCCCTGTAAAAGACGCACGCATCTGCCAGCCTTTATGTCAACAGCGGGGATAATTATCATGGGCCCGGGAATGTTTCCAGCAATTCATCAAGCGCGGATAGGGCCATCTCTTCGGCCGTTATCCATTTCCACTTTCTTTTAAAAAACAACCGTAAACGGAAAAGGTTTTCACTGAGTGATTGCTGGGTCTCATCATAGTGGCCATACCATATGCTGCTGCCGTCCACGACGCTGATTAAATGGATACCAAAAGCAACCGAAGCTGGCGATTGCACGGAGTAGTGGGTGCCGATTCTTTGTCTGAACCGGAATACATATCCGGCCAGCACCAAATCACTATTGGCGGCGCGTCCGGCTGATATGAGTGCCTGATGCTCGTCGAATAGGCGGGTGCCGGTCGAGAAAGATTCTGACTGCACCGTGATGGGCTGATGGGAAGAAATTATTTTAAAGCGTCTATTGTCATTTAAAAAAGTAAACAGGTGGTCTGTCAGCAGCTGACTTGCTGTTTGTGACACCTGGCCGGTCACAAAGGCAGTACCACATGCAGGAGATCTAATGATGCCGCTTTCACCATTTTGCTTGTTCACGATTTTAAAAGGCAGTACCAGCAGTTTCTCTGTTCCGCTAAGTCCGGGTTTTGCCCCGGGCAGCGTCGCTCTGGAAGTGCAGGCTGACACACACCCTAACACCCCAATCAACAGCAACATATTGAATCGGTTGATCATGCCCATTCGGCTGCTGGTTTTAATCATGGATATACTCTGATCAAAGCCCCCAAGTTAATGCATTGGAGCCTCGACTAGCTCATTGGGTCTCATAGCAATTTACAGAACGCCTTTTGTGGACCGAACACCCGTAATACGCTCGTCTATTGTGCAAGCCTCATCCATCGCTCTGCCGGCAGCCTTGAAAATGGATTCAATGATATGGTGCTCATTGTCACCGTAAAAAACATTGATATGCAGATTCATACCAGCGGTTATCGTAAAGGCCCTGAAGAATTCTTTGGTCAGCGAAACATTAAAATTTATCCCCGATTGAACCGCTGGTGGTGTGTTACATACAAAAAAGGGGCGTTTTGACAGGTCGATGGTTACGGCAGCCAGCGCATCATCCATCGGGGTTACGGCATGCCCGAATCGCTTTATCCCCTTTCGATCAGCAAGCGCTTTGTTATAAGTATCTCCCATTACCAGGCCGATATCCTCCACCGTGTGATGAAAATCGACTTCCAAATCTCCGCTGGCCGTGATGTGGAGATCAAAAAAGCCATGAACGGCAAATAGTGTCAGCATATGATCAAAAAAGGGGATACCGGTCTGTATTTCGTGTTTACCCTTCCCGTCCAGGTTTAATTCAGCACTAATTTCCGTCTCTTTTGTTTTTCGCTTTGTTTCGGCAAACCGTTTCATAACTGAATTATTTCTTGATTTTATCCTTTCTTTGATGATCGGTTCGTACACTGAATACCTTCTACAAGTCAAGCCCTGTTTTCGGCTTAGAATTCAACTATTGCCTGTTAATTGTGCATTTTATCTCCCGTTGAGCGTTTACGCAGTCACAGTGGCCATTGATTGTGTCCCGGTAATACATGCATCGATCCCCGCAGGAAGATTTTTTGGAGAATTTACAATCGCGATGCTCTCGCCAGCTTGATCCGGCAGTACATTTGGACATGATCCCACAGGCACAATAATTGCGACATTCTGTTTTTTTATCGGGGCCGCTTTCACATTTGATCCGATTTGGCGATTTTTTAAAATCAGAGGTATCCATAGTCACGACCTTTCAGATTTCAATGAAAACTGTACGATCTTTGGCGGACTTGTTCGCCAGTGTTCTATGGCGGACTTGTTCGCCAACGTTCTATGGCGGATAAACCAGATGAATCGCATGGATTGGGAATAAAAAGGGTGGTTTATTCTTAGAACAAACCACCCTGCAAAGGAGGTCAGATGGAAGTGCTATTTCAACAGCTTGGCACTTCCTCTGGGATGGTTCAGACGATTCCAGAAATCAGAACCATCATTTACAACAGCTAGAGAGACAAAAATGGCCGAATAGTTACATAGACCAAGCACCGCAGCGCAAGGAGATATGGAAAGGTTCTGGAGCCCCCGACACCTTGCGGTAGCCGGTCTCCTTGCGCGTTAAGGAGGAAAGATGAATGCAGGCTATCATGCATCTTTCGGACAGTGCAGATTAGGCAACTGTCTTTAGAAATGAGACTATTTAATAAAAAAGGTTACAATCCGGCCGTCACCGGCTTTGAAGCAAACTGGGCAGCATCAGTGTGAAATACCAGAAGCTCGCAACTTAAAACCGCAAGTTCTCACATAGGCCGACAGGCAAAGGCACGCCTAAACACGAACGCAAGGAAGTATGCGAGGAGGTTCTCCATCCCCCCCCCAACGCCTTACGGTTGTTGGCTTCCTTGCGTTGTAGCGGCAAATGATTGACAGCCCCGTCACATGACCCTGCCAGTTTGTAAAAATCTCAGGCTGCATCGGTATAGAGACCGCCTTTTTAAAAAGGTTTCACAACACCGGCGATCCGGAAATACAGGATGAACTAATGAGAAAATGCTATAATTAATTTCCCATTTTGTTTACGATCAATTGGGGTCGAACAACCATCATTAAAAAGAAGGGATTTGCCGGATTTTGCGTTGACTTTGGGGCTGTTATTGGCTACTAAGCTTTCGACCGAGTTTGATACAATGTGGTATCAGGCAGGTCCGGGGGCCTGTGGGGGATAATGGTGGAGATGAGGGGAATCGAACCCCTGACCTCAGCATTGCGAACGCTGCGCTCTCCCAACTGAGCTACATCCCCACGAATCCAATTAATTATCAGATACAACCCGATGGGTCAAATTAAAAATTATGATTAAAAATAATGTCCGGGTTTCCCGGGGCTTCGTTTTTTGAGGCGAACCTGGCGCACAGGAGGAAGATGATATCCATGAAGATTACATTGAATGACGCGTTTAAACGCTTTACGTTGGATCAAGACAAAATATTTCCACCCGAAAAAACGGTTAAACGATTCAAACAAAAACTAAAACAGTTAAATTTGGATATCTTAGAATCGACCGTGCGAATTGACAATGGCCGATTGGATATCCCTATCTTCTTCAGTTACTGTGGCAAGGATGCCCGCTTGCTGACCGGAACCCGTAAACAGATGGGAAAAGGCGCAACGCCCATGCAGGCTGAAGCAAGTGCCGTGATGGAACTGGCTGAAAGATTCAGTTTTTTTTGCTTTGCCAACGATCCGTCCAATTTTATGGTAGAAAAATTCAGCAACATAAAAGACCGCGCCCTGCCGTTTGAATTAATTGCTCAATCAGTGCACGATGACTATCAAGATATCGAAATAACGAGAAAAATTTTCGAAGACCTCCCGATGCACTGGACTCGGGCCTTTAACCTGACAGTCGAAAAGGAGGTTTTGATTCCTTTCAACTGGTTTTATACGATCAACGAATTCAACGGCCCATCAGCCGGCAATTGTGTAGAAGAAGCGCTGCTCCAGGGGATATGTGAAATTGTAGAGCGCCACACCTCATCTTGCATCAGCCACAACAAAATAAAAACACCCGCGATAAATCCAAACAGTGCTACAGACGCTATGGTTTTGGAAATGATACAAAAATATCAAAAAGCGGGAATAAAAATATTTGCCACCGACTTTACCATGGGTATGGGGATCCCTTCAGTCGGCGTTCTGGCCTATGATCCCGCCACTTTTCCTGAAAAAAGCGAGATTGTCTGGACCGCGGGCACAACCCCTGACCCCCAAAAAGCGTTTAGCCGGGCACTGACTGAAGTGGCGCAGCTGGCGGGTGATTTCAACACCGGTGCTAATTATGTTGCCAGCGGCTTGCCCAAATTCAAAACACTGGATGAAGCCCGATTTGTGACCCACACCGACAGCGAAGTAGGTATTGCAGACCTGCCGGATCTTTCTGACGACAACATCAAAGTGGAGGTCGAAAGGTGTGTTTCGACCCTGGCTGACAATAATTTAGAGGTAATCGTGGTTAACACCCAGCACCCAGAACTGCAGATCCCCGCTTTTTACACCATTATACCGGGTGCCCACTTCCGGGAACGAGCGCTGGGTACCAGCATTGGAATGTTTTGTGCGAAAATTATCGTGGCAGAGCAAACACCGCAAAAGGCCATTAAAACGCTCAAAAGTATCGAGGCGATGTTACCCGGCAAATATTATATTAGCTTCTATCTGGGTTCCTGTCATCTTGCGGTCAATAAACCTGAAGTGGCGATCGATTACTTCAACCGGGCCCTGGAACAAGGTCCCACCGAACAGGATCTGGTCAGTATTTATTCATACAAAGGCATTTGTTTAAAAGACATGGGAGAGTATCGTCAGGCACTGGCGGTGCTTAGGGAGGGAGAAAAACTGGATAAAGAGCGCACTGATATATACAATTTGATAGGATTCTGTCACTACAAACTAAAGGAACATGTAAAAGCAATTGAGAATTTCAAACGGGTACTCAGTCTCGATCCTGCCTCTGCCATTGATTATGCCAATATTGCATCAAACTATCGCGAAATGGGAGAAATGGAAAAAGCCAAACAATACTTCGTGATGGCCTTGGAGCTTGACCCGGGCATCGATTTTGCCCGACAAAATCTTGAACGACTACAACAAATGTAAACCCTCTTTTGGCTGAATCTGAAGATGCCGCGTGACTTCTTCGATCATCACGGTGTTGTTGCCCAAACCTTTTCAAACCCTCGATTAAATTATGCAAGTTATATTGAGACACGACACCGGGTGTTAAATAGCTTCCCTTTAACATAATATCAGCCAGTTAAAACGAAACATCTTAATCCGCCAAAGAACTCTGGCGGACTAGTCCGACAATGAACTCTGGCGGACTAGTCCGACAATGAACTCTGGCGGATAAAACTTAAAACGGAACGGGCGGTTGCTCAAAAAGATTTGAGCAACAGACCCTAAACACATGCCGGAACAGGTCGAATTGGGTCGGCTTGTCAAGCTGCAGGATTTGTGTTATGGATTCTTAACCGTTTGAATGGGGAGCGGAAGCAGGCACTGTTTCCGGACCGAATTAATTTAAAAAAAGGAAAAGAGGTCTATGTCTGAAAAACATCCTGAGTGCCCGTTATATAATCCTCTCAATTGCAAAGAGTATTATAATCCCAAGCTTTGCGCCTTTGTGAAGAAGGATAAAATCTGTCTGAAAAAAAAGAAACCCAAAACAAAACAGAAAGCAAAGGTTTAGGTAATAAAATTCCAGGCTGGTCGTCAACGGGGTAATATACCAATAACGAATGCAAGTTAATAAACAAACGGTCCTTTGAGATATTTCACCCATCCGCCACTCAGGCATTTCCCGCCGTAGCAGACAACAGGGACGGATCAATACCCAACCTTTTCACCGAGGCCTCCCAGCGGACATCAATGGGTAAGTCAAACACGATTTCGTCAAGAACCGGAGACGTTAGCCAGGCATTTTCCTTTATTTCAGATTCCAACTGCCCCGGTCCCCAACCGGCACAACCCAGCGAGATAATATATGAATCCGGTCCCCGACTCATGGCGATCGATTCAATAACGTCGCGCGTATTGCTCATGGCAAGCGTGGGCGTAATCATGAGACATGATTCCCATTCGAATGGCGGGCCATGAATCATGAATATTTCGTTGCTGTGCACCGGTCCGCCGATATGTATCGGAACCGGTTTTTGACCGGTTTTATGCTCTATTCCAAGTTCATTAAAAATGTCTGTCCCTGTTAGGTTGGCATGCACCCGGTTTATTACGATACCCACTGCCCCTTCCGAATTATATTCGCAAATTAAGCTTACCGTTTGAAAAAAATTCGGATCAACCAATCCAGGCATAGCAATAAGAAACTGTCCTTTCAGGGATCCTGGATTCTTATCTTCCATCTGGGTCTCCAAACAATCTTAGCATTCATGAAGTTCTACCTGAATCTTGCATGAAAATTAATGGGAATATGAAAGCCTCCGACTTGTCCGCCTTTGGAGGGCTCTTGCAAAATTCAGATTCCAAATAGGTGAAGATCTGAAGACTACTTTCGTCTTGGATTTTTGTCAAGATCACATCTGGATAATATGTTCTATGGCGTCACGGGGATAAAAGGGACGGTGGATTTATTCAGCGATGAATGAAATTATCAAACTAAAATTGAAAGTACAATGCGTTTGGATGCGGGACAACGCCGCCTTTAGCTCGTTTATGGATTTTTTTCAGCCACGTCTAAGACGACTCTATTCCGATCAGTTCGAATAGCTTTAATTCGCCGAGGGCATTCTTAATATCGCGGACTTTTAGACGGGATTGGGCAGCGCGGCACGTATGTTCGCCGATAATAATTCCGTTGGGGTAGGACCTTGCCAGCTCTTGCAGCCTAAAAACAGTATTGACCGCATCTCCGATCACTGTGTAATCCATTTTTTTCTCAAAACCGATATTGCCGACAACCACCTCACCGGTATGAACGCTGATGCCTATGTTTATTGAGGTGCCAACTTCTTTGATAAATTTTTTGTTCACGGTTGCCAGTGATTGCTTCATTTCAAGGGCGGCCGCCGCTGCATTATCCGCATCCTTGATACTTGATACCGGGGCACCAAAAATTGCCAAGAATCCGTCACCGAGATATTTATCGACAATACCATTAAATTTAAAGACAATTCCCCCCATTAAAGAAAAAAAGCTGTTCAATAAATAGACGGTTTTTTGGGGTCCCATTTCTATGGCAAGCTCTGTAAAACCTCTGATATCAAGATTCAAAAGGGTAAGCGTCTTGGTTTCTTCAGTCACGCCTTTGCCGCTCTCCTCGCTATGAATGATACTATCAAGGACCTGTTTGGGCACAAATTTTTGAAACATTCGTCGGATACCACGCTCGTGATCGGCCATGGAGACCTTTTCTTTATAGAGTCTCGCATTTTCAATTGCAATGCTCACCGAGGTCGCAATGGATTGCAGCAAATCTTCATCATTGAGACTAAAAACACCGTTGATTTTATTGAGCACTTCAATCACACCCATGACTTTGCCCTTGGAGATCATTGGCACGCATAGCGCTGATCGGGTTTTGAATCCGGTGTACTGGTCAACGCCGGGGAAAAAATGCGGGGAGCGTTGGGTGTCAACAACCATGAGGGATTCACCCCGGGCAGCCACGTGACCGGCAATCCCCTGGCCGATTTTCAGGCGGAACTTTTTCATTTTTTTAACTTTGGTGTTAAAGGCCACCGCAAATTCGAGTTCGCCATCCTCGAGAAACCACAGGGAACCGGCTTCGACATTCATCAGCATGCGAATCATATCCATGGTGTACTTGAGAACTTTATCCATATCAAAAGTAGATGAAGCCAGGGCGCTTCCGATCTGTTTGATGGTCTCCAATTCCTGATCCCGTTTCACTACCGCTGCCGACAATCTGTTGCGTTCGATGGCGAGGGAAAGACCATTTGCAATCCATTCCATGAGGTTTTGAAGTTCGTCAAACAGACCCGGCGTTTTAGCAGATAAGGCCAAAATACCGGTGACCACCCCATCTGTCCGCAAAGGCGTCAACAGGCATGACGCACGACCCTGTTTAACGAAAAGCTCTTTATCGAGATCGTTGCTAAGCCCAGCATTATCATCCGGTATCGTCTCTAAAAGTTGCGCCGGCGTGTCGTTGAGAATAATCGTCGATTCCTGTATCAGGGATCTTTCAATGAGTGAACCACCGCAAAAATAACTTGCGCCTTTGGATATGCTGGTGGGTCCATTGGATAACAGATCAAAGACAGTAACATGATCCGCTTTACCGTTATTCCTTGTCATGACAACAGCGATATCATAAGGTACAACGCTTCGAATCTCATTGAGGACCGCTTGCAGGAGTTCACTGTCTCTGAAACTTGAATTGATGATTTTAAAAATTTTTTCAATTGATTTCAGTTGTAACGCACCCTTTGAATTTTCCTTTAAAAGTCTGAGATTCTCGTAAGTGAAGGCGGCATTGCTCAGCAAAGGGGTCAGCGCTTCAACATCTTCATGTTTATAAACATTTTTGTCGTCCTTGCGGGACAGCGTGAGCACGCCGATAATCTCTTTGCTGGTTTTGATGGGCATACACACAAACGATTTTGTTCCGTAATGGGGTAGATTGGCCCTTCCGAACCGCCGATCCTTCTCAACATCCTTGACAACCAACGGCGATTTATTAATTACGGCATATTTGGCAATACTGGTGTCGAAATCAATCCGGTCACCCAGTTTGACATATTCACCCAAACCAACACTGGCCTTGACAACAAATTCTTTACGACCGGCCTTTTCGATCGTCAGAATCGATCCGAGGTCAGAGTTGGTTAACATCAACGCGCGTTCCAGGGTGACATATAAGATCTCTTCCGCATCAAAAGTCACATAGCAAAGCTCGGACAGTTCTTTGAGGATCGATACTTCAGAGGCTTTTTTCTCCAGCTGTCGAAATGTACTGCCGAATTGATTTTGAATGGCGGTAAAAGACTGTACAATATTTTGCAGTTCATCGGTACCCGCTTGAAGTTTCTCCTCAGAAAGTTGGGTGGTAACATTTTCAGTCATCGTCTTGGAAATATCCTTGATTTGATCAAAGAGACTCTTGAGGATAACAAACCCGACAAAGGAGAAGAACAGGATCCCGAGAAAGAAAATCGGTATATATTTATCGTTGAGCATGCCATACTTGTAGCCAAAAAATATGAAACCCAGCACCGGAAAAAGAAAAAAGAGGCCAAAAATTATGTTGAGCTTGTAATACAGGTTCTTGCGTTTCATGGATTCTTCACCCAACCATTTATACAGACTCATTTTCGGACCTCTCTTAGAGCAGACACACTAAATTTAGATTAAATACATAAGTTATAAGTATATTATAATTAAGCAAATTCTTCAACAAAATAGTGTGGTTAGGAATTGATGCCAGGCAAGGAAAGGACGCAACCAAGACGCTGGATATCAAAACTTTGACAACTTCAACTATTCGGTCTATACGTCGCTTATGCGTGCGGTGATTCAAAGAGTTAAACACAGTTTTGTTAGCGTGGAAAACCAAACCGTCGGAGAAATTGGAAACGGCCTGTTGGTTTTTCTTGGGGTCGCAAAAAAGGATGGTGACCAGGATGCTGACTATCTGGCAGACAAAATTACAAACCTGCGGATTTTTGAAGATGATAAAGGTAAAATGAATCGGTCCCTACTGGAAACGTCTGGTGAAATGCTGGTTGTCTCTCAGTTTACGCTTCTGGGGGATTGTCGCAAGGGCAGGCGTCCTTCATTTATAAATGCGGCGGGTCCCGTTGAAGCCAATGCGCTTTACGAACGCTTTGTCAGTCTGGTGCGGCAGAAAGGAATATCCGTTCAAACCGGCAAATTCCAGGCCATGATGGCTGTTTCACTGATCAATGACGGTCCGGTAACCCTTATCCTGGAAAGCAGATAGTAAGTGCCTAAAGTGAACTAAAGTCTGAAGTGCCTAAAGTTGAGGCGTCGCTTCGCTCCATCTTTTATAATAATGACAGAATTCATTAACCCTGGCCCGGACTGAACACCCATACATTATAATCAAAAAGTCGGGTTTTTAATCGTACATGGCCCAAATCTATATATGAACACGTCGCACCAGGGCGAGCTAAAGTCACTTTAGTTCACTTTAACTTTAGCTCACTTTCTTCTGTGAGCAATTTGAAGAGGCCTGCGACGAGCTCAGTCGTGTCGTTCGCAATCCGCCAAAGATCTCCGGCGGATTAATCCGCCAACGTACTCTGGCGGACTAATTGAGCCTTAGCCCACCTGAGGCCGATAAAATGGGGTTTTGGGACCACTTCTAGCTTTTATCAGCAAACAGCAGCTTACCTTCGCCATAAACGACCGCCGGAAAGCTGTCCATATGAAAAGGATCCCCTTTCCAACCGATAAAGGAAGCCCACTTACCCCTTTCAAGGGTCCCGACAATACGGTTTATTCCAAGGATGTGCGCATTTTTGCGGGTAATCAGTTCGACCGCCTGTTGTTTATTAAATCCTGCCCGTAAAAACCAGCGAGTTTGCAGTAAGAGCTGCCGGGCAAGCACCACCGGGTGATCAGTCATCAGGCCAAACGTTACCCCGGATTCGAGCAGGTGGTGGATGTTGCGCCAATTTTCGTGTTTTAATTCTACCTTATAGGCAAAGGAATCAATCGGTCCGTAGACCAGGGGTATGCCTCGTTTTTTCAGTTCTCGAAACACATCCGGTTTGTTTACATCCATGGCATGCTCCACCGATACGTTAATACTAAATTCATCCACCAGGCGAAGCAGGGCTGCAATATCATCAATTTTATGGACGTGGGCCCGCATGCGGCTCTTTTTTTGCAGCAAATCTCTTAATACACATTCTTCTGCCGAAAATGTAATCTCCTGCTTTTTAGCACCCTTGGCTTTTTGGTACCGATGCATCTTGAGCCTGACTTCATCGAGTTTGCTTCGCAAAATAGCTGCGGCTCCCATTCGGGTCGTCGGGCGGTTTCCTTTCCAGGTTTTGGTAGACATGGGGTTAAAGCCGAAAGCAGCTTTGACGCCAGCCCTTGCAATCAGGGCAGCGGTGGTGTCTTTGCCATAATTTCGAATCACGGCTGAATGCCCCCCGATAATATTACCGCTGCCTGGGACGACACAGGAGTAAAGAACACCCATCTCGATTGCATCCCTGAAGGCAACATCGTCCATCTGGACCGAGTCCAGGGCATCCGGCAGGGCCAGGATGGAATCAAGATGTTCGTTTGCCTCCGACTCTCCAGAGGGCTCACCTGCGCGTGACATTCCGATGTGACTGTGAGGATCAATAAACGCCGGTGTTACAACCTCATATTCTCCGATAAGCTCACCATTTTTTGAAGTTGAAACGCCAGTGGTTTTAGTCCCGCTGAACTTCAAATAGGCATTTTGTTTGATCGCCTTACCGGTATAAATCGTTTTAGCATATATGCATTTCATATGATTTCCTTTATTGCTTCGGCCGGGATAAAAAATCCATCAGAGCCCATTGCAAAAATTGAGTATAAACCTCCCAGGCGTGCTCTCCATATCCACCGGCCATAAGATATGCGCGAGGTATATTCTTGTGCTTTAAGAAATTGTAAACCATGAGATCACGTGTTTTAAGTTGTTCCAGAGATAGTTGTAGGCCACTGGTTGAAGGCAGTGTATCCTTGGCATAGGGATCCGCACCGCAAACCACCACTGCAATATCGGGGGTTGCCAATGGGTCAAGTTTGCGAAGACCCTTGCGCAGTTCACCGACATACAGGTGGTCCTCCCCGGGGGCGATGGGAATATCGATATCACTCGGGATAAATGAAGGATTAAGGATACCATTTTTGTCATATTTATCGCCGTCCAATGGCCACCCCTTGGCCATATGAATACTCAGGGTCGTTATGGAATTATCATCGGCAGTCAATGCGGCTGTCCCATCTCCTTTGTGGGCATCAACGTCGAGAATCCATGCAGTTTTAATCCGCCTTTCGGCCTGGAGTCTGCGCACGGCAATAACGATATCATTTATAATGCAAAAACCATTGCCATAATGTTTCTGGGCGTGATGCATTCCGCCACCGAAATAAAAGCAGAATCCTTTCTGCAACGCTACGTTACAGCATTGCCAGGTTCCAGCAACCCGGTCCAGAATTCTGCCGAAAAGGTCGGTCAGGGGCAAGGTTGCTTTTTGCGGATTATATCGAAAAAAATGGCCCCGGCTGTCAATCAATTCAAAAGTCTTAACAATCTCATTTTCGAGTGCATCCGAGTATAACTTTTGAATGTATTTTTTTGAATGCACCCGCAGCAGATCGGATTTACTTATTTTTTCGGCAGACTTTGCCAGGTGCCATCTGTTTATTTGACTGCCTAGTATCGGATGGGTTGCCAGGGCATTAAATGTCTTGGAGGCGCGGCTGTCATATACCGGAATTTCGATGCCGAACTCAAATAGACTGAACTTGTGCTTATTATCATATATGATCATTGGACAGTTCCCGGATATTCAATGTAATCTATGCAACCACCTCTAATTTTGTTACCACATA
>CAMYNZ010000048.1 GCA_947259865.1 uncultured Desulfobacterales bacterium
CACTTACTGACTTGAAGATTATTCATTTGAATTGCCTTAATTCGCTACAACTAATCGGGAGATGATCCTAATATTTAAATAACTACGGTTGACTACAAGCCAAACGTTGCCCTGATGATCCTGCTGTGGTAAGAATTGTGAACCAAGGCCAGATTCAGCCTCAGGCAATTAAATTCCGGTCAAATAAAGGTGACAATTCCCGCCAGCGCTCAAAAGGATTTTATATGGATAACCGCTCGCACAAATTAGACAATTACTATGATCTTTTGGGTATTAAGACAAAAGCCAGCCCGGAGCAAATACGGCAGGCGTATCTTAATAAGATTAAGCAGTGGCATCCTGACGTAAACCCCGGGCGCACAGAAGAAGCAGAAAAACAAACCAAGATACTCAATCAAGCTTATTTTGTTTTAAGCGATCCCGCGCGGCGCAAAAACTATGACCGCATGCTGCGGTTTACCAAACGAAAGGATTTCGGAACTCGTATCAATGATGACGCATTTGCCAGGAAAATGGAAAAAGCCTATCCGGCCTTCGGAAAAATTCTGGAAAGTGTACGGCAATTGTATGCGCTTTTCAGTGATGCTGTAAAAGGCAATTACAAGCTGCACCCGGCGACGGTGGCAATGATCGGCGGCGGTCTGCTTTATTTCATCCTGCCGATGGATCTTATCCCGGACTACATTCCGTTTGTGGGTTTTTTAGATGATATGGCCATTCTGACGACGATTATCAATTCGCTCCAGGGAGAATTGAAAAAGTATCGTGAATGGAAAGAAACCCATTCGTAAAAAGTTCAGATTAAACCGGGTCATTTTTCTCTAGTACCCGCGATAAACGACAGCATTCGGCAGCCAAGCACTGAATGCAGGCAGCTCCGTTTCTCGATCAGAGATCCGGGTTTTTTTTACATCGACATTATTGATTTCCTGAATTTCACAATTATCTTTAACAAAATTCTATCCGTTGACGGGAAAAACCAGATCGTTTATACAACCCCAAAAACCCATATCGAATACCCGCATGCAGGTTTGCGGTTGGATTCGATGATGCTAATGTATTATCTGGATTTTGCACGAGCCAGAGGCTTTCATATGCAAGGCACTTAAAGGCGAAGTCATAGTGGACTATTGCGAGCCTTTAATAACGCAGCAGATGGAAGCCTCCGGCTCGCCCTTAGGGTGAAAATTGATGAGAAAAAGAGATCATCATCCGATATACAACTTGGGTAAAATATATGGCGATATGATTTTGGATATACCCGCTTTTTTTCCTTAATTACAAGATTCTCATCAATTTTCATGCAAGATTCAGATATTGAGTGTGAAAGGAGGTATCAAGTGGCTAAGGCAGATAAAAAACAAAGAAGGACCAAGGTTATTGAGGTGTTGAATAAGGCCCGTGCCATGGAGCTGCACGCGATTGTCCAGTATATGAATCAGCACTACAATTTAGACGACATGGATTATGGTGAATTGGCCGGCAAAATCAAGCTGGTGGCCATCGATGAGATGCGCCACGCAGAGGCATTTGCAGAGCGGGTCAAAGAACTCGGTGGCGAACCCACCACTGAGCCGGCTAAAAAAGTTCAGAAAGGACAAAAGGTCGAATCGATCTTTTCCTTTGATTCGGCGCTTGAAGACAATACCATTGACGTTTACAACCAGTTTCTTTTGGTGTGTCGAGAAAACGGCGACAGTGTCAGCATGAAGCTTTTTGAATCCATCATCGATGAAGAGCAGATCCATTACAACTATTTTGACAGCGTCAGCGATCACATCGACGAACTCGGATCCGCCTACCTGGCAAAAATCGCCGGCACCCCCGCATCCACAGGTTTGCAGCCCAAAGGCTTCGCCATCGATGCAGGCGGTCAATAGCGGATGGATTTACACCGGTTAAACTGCTGCTGCTGAATCACATGAAAAAATAAATGAATATTTTTTAAATTTTTACTAAAGTTTTTCAATAAACGGCCAATAGAGATTTCAGGGAAATTTCTCAGATATTAATCATCCTTCCGTGAAAAAGCCAAACCCCGAGTAATCGGGAGACGGAAAGCCACGGATCCGCTGGATTCGGATCGCCGGGTTGCCCGAAGGAGTTATAGAAAGCCGGGTTGCCTGGATAGGGGTGGCGCGGCTTTTTCATTTTAACCGGTTAATACAAATGAATATATTTGGAAGTCATAATGCGTGGGATATCAACCGATTTGGTTTCGGGTACGTAAGCACCCTTCAAAAGCATCGTGCCGTAACCCCATCGTCGAATCGGATCGCGGCCGCAGGTCAACTCGATCCGTCTTTCCACGTTGAACAGCACGTTATGCGTATGCGCAAGGCCTTGGAGGCGATCGAACCCGTTTTGTCCGGGTCAAGCGAGATTCAAGTCGTTAGTGCCGCCAGTGCCACATCGGCTTATAATCTCGGCCTCGATTTGACCGAAACGTCTACCACCATGCAGTCGACCGAAGAGGTCAATGCCACACCGACCTCATTTTCGCCGTTCGGTCCGGCGCTGACCGGCTCGACCGCCCAGGCCACAATCAGCGGTGAATATGACGGCTCCAATGGCACGGATACCCTCACATTCAAAGCCACCGGCGGCGGTACTCACGGAGCAGACAACCTCAAGATAACCGTCTATGACTCCAATAACATCGAGCTAGACCAGATCAACATCAAAAAAAGCGACGCCCTTGACCGGCAATATACGCTTGCCAACGGCCTGGTTCTCTCTCTGGGCGAAGGAGAGCTGATCAAAAACGATACCTTCACACTGGATGTCGTGGAAGCACCGGCCTCATATTCGCCATCACAACCGGAATGGACGGCGGGGTCCGCCGACATGGTCACCCTCGATGGTGCCTATGACGGTTCCAACGGCACCGATACCCTCACATTCCGGGTCAATACCGGCGGCACCCATGGTGTCGACGATCTCCAGATTAAAGTCTACGATTCCAGCGACCGTCAAATCGATCAAATCAACATCCGATCTGACGATCCTATCGACCAGAAATATACCCTGTCCAACGGTTTGGTCTTGTCTCTGGGAGAGGGGGATCTTTTGAAAAACACCTCCTTCAGCGTGGCTGTTTCAGACAGCGTGGGAAGTGCCGTGGACCCGGGCAAGGCCTTTAATGGTGTTCGAAACGACAACCCGAATCTGGAATATGGGCTCAGTGTTGCGAACGGATCTTTTCAAATCAACGGCACTACCATCAGTGTGGGTGAGGACGATACGATCAACACCGTGCTGGATCGCATAAACCAATCGGATGCCGGCGTAACAGCCACCTTCGATGCTGGCGCGGAGAAAATATTGCTGACCCAGAACACCCCCGGATCGAACCCTGATATTATTCTGGACAACGACACGTCCGGATTTCTGGCGGCCGTCAAGCTCGACCTGGCCTCGGCGATCCCCGGAAAGGACCCGGACACCGAAAAACCGCTGGACCAGGTGGATCGGTTTTCATCCGTGCAAAGCGGCACCATTCGTGTCAATGGCGTTTCCATAGACATTGATGTAAATACGGATTCATTGACCGATGTGCTCGACCGCATCACGGCAGCAGGCGCAGAAGTCAGCGCCAGTTTTGACAGCACCAGCCAGAAGGTTTTTCTGACATCCGATAACCCGGACCGACAGCTGACGCTCGACAGCGGTGCAACCAATTTTTTCGCGGCACTGGATATATCGGATGGGACCTATAACGCTTTAACTGACATAATACAATCCGGCGCTTTCAATGTCGTGAACACCCCGGATCTGCTGGTAGAATATGTAAACACTTACAATGCCCAGCCCGGGGAAGAGGATGTCGAGGCAACACCCGTCACGGCTGCGGACGCCAAAATGCTCGGCACCCTGGTCAACATCATTGCCAGCTCCATGAATGCGCTGTTCAGTGACGCGGCCTTCACAACCGCATCGGCCGGAAAGACTGAAGAAGTGCGAAATAACATCCGCAGTGCCGTAGCGGCATCATTTGACTCGGAAGGACCGCGCTTCAACACCGACTTTGGTATCAGTTTTGATTTTGAAAAAACGGATAAAAAAGTTTTCAACTTCACGCCGGATGACCGGCCTCGATTTGAGGCCGCCGTGACCAGTCCCCAGGGCCTTGCGTCGGTGCGCAATACACTTTTTGGTCAGGAACCCGGTGGACTTTTCACCCGGCTGCATGCCGCTTTGACTGAAGCCACATCCAATCTGGAAATCGAAGACCGATCGACGGGCCTATATCTGAACATTTTGGCTTAGTAAATCAAATGGGTCAGCGACCGGCCTCCGTCAGATTCGCTTCGCCCCTTTCCTTCGAAACCCCGGCACAATAAACCGCGCGCTGTCATTATATGACGGGGTGAAATATTATCAGGACCAGCAGGGTTTACCAAAAACCAAATGTAAAATTAATCATCATTGACTGAAGAAATGCGCTTATGCTAAAAAAATAAATTAGCTCAGACTATATTCGATCGTATAGGCGTTCACCCAAATACAGAGGCAGCCTTGGACTGAAATCAAAAACCTCATTTCTCAAACCGAGATCCGGGGTTTTTGATTATTTCAGGGGTCGGGGAGTTTTTTGATCCGCCGGAGTCTGGCGGACTGCATGAATCATCAGCGACTGCATCGTGCAAACTCATGCATAAGGGGTCGTAGCCAAAGAACAGCGCTTAGGCATTATAACAATAGGTTAGGGGTAAAATTAGCATCGTGCCCCCAAGACACCTTTGGGTTACAGACGGTTCTTTGGCAACGCTCCCTAATGCATTCAGACAGTGCACGATTTCGCTGCTGATAATTCATTCCGCTCTTATCAAAGGTTAGCAGGAAAAACTCCCCGACCCTTCGATTATTAGAATTTAAAGATAGTTCAGTATTGACAGGCTGCCTTTTTATTGTCAGGGAGGTGCCCCATGTCCTACAGGTGTCACATCTTGAGGGGCTGTTATCCAAATCCAGTGCTCTGGTTCTGACATTCCATTGATCGGATTGATCGGTTTACACATCTGATTTTAGTGAAAAATTTGGACGCTGTTCTGACAACACTATCACAAAAAATTCAGGCTTACCGAAAGAATGCAGCTGTCTTTTATCTGGCCGCCGGGGCTTTCATGATCAGCTTCTCCGGTGTGTGGGTAAAAGTTGCCCACGTAACGCCCACTATCGCCGGTTTTTATCGCGTATTTTTTGGTGGTCTCCTTCTTTTGGCGGCCGCTGTCTGGAAGCGGGAAATCAGCTGGAGGGGCTGGCGGCACATAATGCTGGCCTTTTTGTGTGGATTCTTACTGGCCCTGGATCTTTTTTTTTGGCACACAAGCATCCATTATATCGGCCCGGGTTTAGCAACGCTCCTTGGCAATTTGCAGGTTTTTTTAATCACGGCCATCAGTGCAGTGTTTCTGGGTGAAAAAACAGGTGTAAAATTTATTATCGCAATATTTATGGCCTTTAGCGGCCTTTTTTTAATCGTTGGCCTGCAATGGGGCCAATTGGGCCATCAATATAAAACCGGCGTTTATCTTGGTTTTGCCACAGCGGTCGTTTATACGGGTTTTCTGCTGGCCCTGCGCAAACTCCAATCCGACCAGACAGGTGTGTCCGTCTTTTACGGCCTGATGATCGTTTCATTTACGACCGGGTTATTTTTGGGTCTGAAAGCACACCTTTCCGCAGATACGTTTATTATTCCGGATGGGCAGAGCTGGCTGGCGCTTCTATTCCTGGGCCTGTTAAGCCAGGCAATCGGTTGGATTCTCATCACCAACGCCCTTCCGCGTGTTCGCGCCTCTCTCGCGGGGCTGAGCCTTCTGCTTCAACCCAGCCTGTCATTCGTTTGGGATGTCCTTTTTTTTCACAGAGAGACGTCAGTCGTCAACTGGATGGGTGTCATCATCGTAATTTCAGCCATATACCTGGGCATGACCGGCAACGCTGCCGATGGGTGAATGAGCGGTTATGCTTACCGGGGCCCAAAGTCCTCGTTATTTACCGAGAATTTCTCAATCCCCCGCCTTATTTGCCGCACGGTTCCAGTGATTGGATCAGGCGCTGTCCCGGTTTGGGGTAAATGGGCTGCACTTTACCGACCGGGGGTATGTTTTTACCGCAAGGGCCGGAAAAATTCCCGGATGTCTTCAACCAGGGCCCGGGGTTCTTCCAGTGCGGCAAAATGCCCGCCGGCCGGCATGGGTGTCCAGCGCTGTATATTGAACATGCGTTCGGCCCACTCCCGGGGCGGCCGGTAGATTTCCCGGGGAAAGGCAACAGCGGCTGTGGGCACACGGATGCGTTCCCCGTGCCCCAGTCGATAAGGGTGGTGGCGCATCTGGTAGTACAGCCAGAAAGAGCTGTTGATCGTCTGGCTCACCCAATACAGCATGATATTCGTCAGCAATTCGTCTTTGCTGATACGACTTTCGATGTCCCCCCGACAGTCAGTCCAGGTGTAAAATTTCTCTGTTATCCATGCGGCCAGACCGACGGGAGAGTCGTTCAGTGCAAACGCCAGGGTCTGGGGTTTGGTGCCCTGGATCCATTGGTAGCCGGTTTCCTGCCGATGGAAGGCATCCACTTCTTTGAGAAAAGTTTTCTCTGCCAGGGTGAGGTCACTGCGCTCGCTGGGGTGGGGCGAAAAGGGCATCATGTTTAAATGGATACCTGGTACCTGCTCCGGATAGGCGGCGCCCAGGCGGGCTGTGATCAGCGATCCCCAATCACCCCCCTGGGCCGCGAAGCGGGGAAAACCCAGCACCTCTGTCATCAGCCGTGCAAACAGATCGGCAATGTCCTCGATGTCCAGACGCCGTTGATTGGGCCCATGGGAAAACCCATATCCCGGAAGCGACGGTGTCACCACAGTGAAAGCGTCGCGTGGATCACCACCGAAACGAGCCGGATCACTGAGGGGTCCGATGATTTTGATAAATTCGGCTATCGAGCCGGGCCAGCCATGACTGATTATCAGCGGCAGCGGATCCGGACCGATACCCGGCTGGTGAATGTAATGCAGGGTAATGTCGTCCAACCGGACGCGATACTGATCGAAGTTGTTGAGCAAACGCTCATGCGCCCGCCAGTCATACTCATGTTCCCAGTAAGCAATCAATTCCTGCAGATAAGACAAATTGGTGCCATAGCGCCAGCCCGTATCCACAATCTCGTCCGGCCAACGAACCATGGACAGGCGCTTGCGAAGATCACTTAAGACCGCATCGGCAACGGCAATGGTAAAGACTTCCGGTTCAATGTTCGCAGACATGGTTTACTCTCCTGTAAAACCGATTTGGGCAGCCGCCCGCTGAATGTTGTAAGCTCGCTTAACATTCTCCCGCGGCCGCCAGCATTGATTTTTAAGCCTCTTTTTGTTATAATTCCTATCACCTACAAAAGTGTCTTACCAGTATTACCGCAAAATTTAAGCAGTTTTATTTATACTTCTCTGCTGCTTGCAGTCGCTATAGGAGTTGCAGCCTGCCTATGGGCGAGCGGAATCCAATTATTTCAGAATAACATTTTTATTCAAGCATTCTATAATACAAACCGCAAGGGCGTTATACCCTATGAAGCCAATTGATATCCGGACCAAAGTTTATAAATTAATAGAACCCGACCTCGATTCATCAGCCGTATCCAAGGCGTTTAACATTTTTATCATCACCGTCATCATTTTCAATTGCGTTGCGATGCTTTTGGAGACAGTTGGGGATTTTTATAAAAGCTACACCCAATTATTCAACCTGATAGAAATTATCTCGGTTTTAATTTTTACGGTTGAGTACCTGCTTCGTCTCTGGTCTTTTTCAGCCTCCGAAGCCTACCGACCGTGGGGACGATTAAAATATATGATGCAGCCGATGATGATCATAGATCTCATGGCGATTCTTCCTTTTTATATTGCATCAATGGGTTTGGATCTTAGAGTCGTGAGAATACTGCGTATATTTCGGGCATTGCGGATCTTGAAACTTGGCAAATATTCCGAGTCTATGAGGCTGCTGGGACAGGTATTTGCCAATCGGAAAGAGGAGTTGTGGATTACCGGGCTGATAACTACAATTTTAATGTTTATATCCAGCGTGGTGGTGTTTTTAGCGGAACACAACACCCAACCCGAAGAATTCAACAGCATTGTTTCCTCTCTGTGGTGGGCTGTTGCAACCTTAACCCCCGGCCCGCCTGCCTATCAATTTGCACAACCGGTAACAACCGTTGGTAAACTGGCGGGTGGCGCCATTCAATTAATCGGGATTGCGATAATTGCCCTGCCGACCGGAATTCTGGCTTCAGGATTCAAGGATGAACTCGGTAAAAACCGGGGTAAACCGAAAGTTTCTGAAGAAATTAGAAACGGGTTAGAAGATATTTCCGTAAGACTGGCCCGGTTAGAAAAAAGTATTAATATCAACAGCAATCGATTGAACTGACCCGCTCAAATGCGCTTCGAATTTGATTGTCTTGCGGCAACGAATCAAAGTCTTAAAAATTCGGGTCGCTTGTTTTGGGCTGCCAGGCCTTCGTCAATCAAATCCAGCACGTTTGAGCGTTCCTCCGGGAACTTATAGCCTTCATAACTTTGTGTGAAAAGCAGTCCCCCCTGACGGTTTCTCCAGTAATTGCCGGCATGATCGAAACATACCCTGGAGGTTACATCCAATGCCGCCATCATTTCTTTCAACTCGTACAATTGCTCTGCTGCTGAAAGCATTTGAAAGTCATTTTTTTGGAGGGCATCATACAGGGGTGTGCCCGGAATAGCAATAAAAGGCCGTGACCGGATATAATGGGGATTGATTTGATTGAGCACCCGGGCCGTGTTTCTGGCATGCTGTTGCCACATTTCCCTGCCGCCCAGCCCCGGCATCCAGTACTCAGAGAGTTCAAAACCGGCCTGCAGGGCCTTTTGGCCGCCTTTTATGTGCCCCTCGGCGGTAACCCCTTTTTTTATCTTTTGCAACAGATCGTCGTCCCCGGTTTCCAGCCCCACATGCAGTCGGTCAAGACCGGCTTTGCGAATCGCCGCCAGTTCTTGCGGTTTTTTTTGGGCCACGGTTTTTGAGCGCGCGTAAGACGTTACCCGGGTAAGGGATCCAAAGGTTTTTCTCAGGTACTTCAGAACGTCGACCAGTTGATCGGTTTTCATTATCATGGTGTTGGCATCCTGCAGAAACGCGGTTTTCCCGCCGGACAACAACCAGTTGTATACCATTACAAATCCCTGGTGATAATTCAGTTCCGGGACCCTTTCGATTAACGCCACAGCCGCCTCGCGCGTAATTTCGCCGCCATGCCCGAATTTTTTCGATGCGTCTTTCAGATCGCTGCAAATCGCGGCCATGGAATCAATGTCCTGTTTAATTTCATCCGGAGAGCGTAATTCAAATTTTTCGGTCTTATACATGCTGCAAAACGCACATCGGTTCCAGGGACAATTGCGCGTAAATCGCACCAGCAACGAGGAGCTGCCGCCTTCGCTCGGCGGTCGATAAACGCCGGTTTCAAAGCTGTATTTTTGCATGATTTCGGACAAAATCCATACTCCCTTGCTCGCTGATCAAATTAAAACTTAATGGATATGATAAGCATTATTGCCGGTCGTTCAATACGATACGGCATTTTTGAAAAACGCACGACCGGGCGTATTTCAGCTGGTAAATCCTGAAATATTTGAGTATGTTTAGAACTCAACCGGACAGATTCACCGGCTGCTTGGCGCATCGTCAATTTGCCTTTATGGTGCTCGATTCAGAAATGGAGACTAATAATGAAGCAAATTTGCACAGACCTGCGGGATGAATATGAATGGCTGGACAACCTTGTGGCTCCCCTGAGCCAGGCCCAATGGAATCTGATCACGCCTTTCATGGACTGGAGTATCAAGACCGAAATCGCCCATCTGGCCTACTTTGACGGCACGGCCAGGCTGGCAGCCACCGATGCCGAGTCCTTTAAAACGTACCTAGAGCAGATTTACCAGCGCCCGGATAAATATATGGAGGATCAACGAAAAATCAGGACCCAGACCTCTGCCAGAGTACTCGAGATCTGGCGCAAAGATCGTAAAACCCTGGTTGACATCCTGACATCCTTAAACCGCAAAGATCGGCTTCCCTGGTATGGCCCGTCGATGAGCGCTCTGTCATTTGCAACTGCGCGTCTCATGGAGACCTGGGCTCATGGTCAGGACGTGGTGGACACCCTGGGAACCGAGCGTGCCCCCACGGATCGTCTGGGTCACATTTCTCATCTTGGCGTGTCAACTTTTGGCTGGAGTTACATAAACCGCGGTAGGGAAGTCCCGGATGTAGCCTTCCGGGTGGAACTGACCGGGCCTTCGGGAATAGTCTGGAGCTGGGGACCCGAGGCCGCGGCCCAGTCGATATTCGGTACAGCTCTGGATTTCTGCCTGGTAGTGGTCCAGCGTCGTCACGTCGACGATACCAACCTGGAAATTAAAGGGAATGTGATGCGTAATTGGATGTTGATTGCCCAGGCATTTGCAGGCCCACCCGTAACCGGACCGGAACCCGGACAGCGGGTTACTGCTGTGTGAACCACGTCAATTCTTCGAATTTCTCAGCAGCCAGGGAAACTTTTTGACAATACATTTACGATAAAGCTTAAAATAGGGCTTATATCTGGCAGGTTAGCGCGATGGTTTCTAAAGCAGAGTTGCTCAACGGATTTTATCAGGCCCTGATCCTGTGGCGAATGGTTTTGCCGGCGATGTTTATCGGTTGCCTGTGCGGTAATTTACTGCAGGGCACGCGAATCTGGCATTTTGCAGAATCCGGGTTGTACCGCATGGCTCGATTTATCCGGTTACCCGCCGCCAGCGGTCCATATCTGGCGATGTGTTTCCTGAATCGATATGCTGCCAATACCATGCTGGCAGGACTCATCAAACATGATCGATTCCCGCCTAGATACCTGCCGGCGGTTTTTTTGACCGGCTGGTTTCCCACTATTCTTTATTTTTACATTTTTTTCATCGCACCGGCGCTGACGGCCGCCGTTGGTGTGATGGTTACCGGGGTATATTCCCTTTTTTACCTGGGGTTTAATTTGCTGATTGCGGGGGCCGGGATTGCATTGGGGATATGGCTGCAACAGTCAGCCGACGCTGGAAATCCGATTAAAATAGCACCGCGAAAAACGGACACCTCTTGGAATGATAAACCCAGAGGGCTGTCCCTGGTACAGCTTTCACTGGTACAATTTGCACGTATTGCCGCGGTATTTGTGCCCGTTACCCTGTTTTTTGCGGTTTTAATTAATATCAAACAGGCGTCGGCCTTCCTTGAGCGCCTGAACCCATTTTTGTCATCATGGGGACTGCCATCAGTTGCCGTGTTGGTGATCATTGCCGGTTTGCCCAGCAAAATATCCGGCATCGCGGCCATCGGCCCCATTTTCCAAACCGGATTGCTGACAACCAGGGAGGTCATTTTGACGCTGCTGCTGGCGGCCGTGTTTCACAGCGGCTACGAATTTTTCACAAGTTTTCTGCCGGCCAATCTGGCTATATTCGGCTCATCACGGGGATGGACGCTTTCCGCTATAACAATTCTCATTCGGCTTTCAGCCATCGGACTTATGTTGTTTCTGGGGGTAGTCGTTCTCTGACAGGGCAGCGGGCCAGAGAACCTGCCAAGATCGCGAGGTTTTAAGGACTGTTGGACCGCTGATAGCAAAGCCGAACCCTTTCCGATTTTACAGTGCCGAAAGTCAATTATTGACATTTAAAATCAAATACCTCATTTTTATTTTTCAGGCCAACCGTGGGAGGAAAATGATGCTTTCAAAAAAAGCCAAAATAAGGCTGGAAGACAGGAATGGACAACGGGCAACGGTGATTGCCGCCAACACCCGGTTTGAAGGAACAATCGGCGGGCAAGACACCATACGGATCGCTGGTAATTTTGAGGGGGAAGTTAGCTGTGAGGGCATGTTATGGGTTGAAAAGGGAGGGCAAATGAATGGCCCGGTCAAGGCCCGCTGGGTTATCGTTGAAGGAGAGATCAACGGGGATATTGAGGCAATAGAACAAATCGAACTCAGGTCCGACGGTCGCGTAATTGGCAATATCGGCGCTGCAAAAATTGCAATCGCTCAGGGGTGCTTTTTTGATGGAAAGGCCAGGACGCTAAACGTAAAAGACACGCCTGTCACTTTTATGGAAAAAAGAAAAAAATAACCGCCGATTGCGTCTTGATCGAAATGCATCGGTGGTCGACTTCTTCAAGACGCGATTTAAAAAAGAGGATTAGCCTGTCACGGTGTGCGCATCGGAGCAGCAGGGCGGGCAGGGTTCACGGAAATCTAAAAAGAGGTCTAACCCGAACCGAAAAGGTGTCATAAAAAGGAATTGTATGAGTGGGTCGGAATCGCAAACATGGCCTGACGATGTTTACCGCATACTGGTGGACAATCGTGTGCGGCTGGTTGCATACGTACCGGATGGTGGCCTTGCGCGCCTTATCAAATTCTGTCACCAGGGCAACGATATCAAGCCGGTGGTCTTGACAACCGAGGAGGAAGGTGTGGCGCTGCTGGCCGGTGCCTGGCTGGGTGGAGAGCGTGGCGCCCTTTTGATGCAAAGCAGCGGTGTCGGTAATTGCATCAATATGCTCTCGCTGACACGCGTGTGCCGCATGCCATTGCTGCTGCTGGTGACCATGCGCGGGCAATGGGGAGAATTCAACCCCTGGCAGGTTCCGATGGGGAAAAATGCGAGCCAGGTATTGAATGCGGCCGGGGTGTTGACTTTCCCGGTAGAAGACACGAAACGTGTCAAAGAGACTTTAGAGGCCGCAGCCAAGATGGTCTTCGAGGGGCCGACAGGGGCGGCAGTTTTAATATCACAGCGCATTCTTGGCGCAAAAACATTTGGCAGGTAACCGATGAATGCTGACCGCAGTGAGCGTTATCCGCTTCGCCGCCGTGCAGTGGTCAAAGAATTGTTAGCACAGCGTGGCGATTTGCTGGTGGTCGCCGGACTCGGCGCATCGGCATGGGATGTGACCGCGGCGGGCGATTCGCCGCTGAACTTTTACTTATGGGGCGCAATGGGGGGCGCTGTGTCGCTTGGGCTCGGCCTTGCTTTGGCCCAGCCGTCACGCAGAGTTTTAGTTATCACCGGTGATGGCGAGATGCTCATGGGGCTCGGTTCACTTGCAACCGTTGCTATTCAGGCCCCCCCCAATCTTGCGATCGTTGTGCTGGACAACGAACGATACGGTGAGACCGGCATGCAGCTGACACACACGGCCGGCAGCATGGATCTGGCAGCCGCCGCAGCGGCCAGTGGTATACCCGTTTGCAGCATGCTAACTGACCAAAAGAGCCTTACAGCAGCGCTGCCGCAGATCCGACAGGGGATTGGCCCGGTTTTTTTTAATATTAAGGTCCGGGCCGAGAAACTTCCACTCGTTCTCCCGCCCAAAGACGGCGCCTATCTGAAAGACCGTTTTCGGCTGGCTTTGCAGGGAGCGGATATTGATGATTAATCAGGCGGTTTTAAATCTATCCCGATCTTTTGGAGAGGTTCATGCCGGAGTATGAAATTTATGCCCTGAAATATGCCGGGCCGTTTGACAGAACGGGCGCGCACCTGATGTGGTATCAGGACTGGGATAAGATTGAAAAGATCAACTACTATATCTGGTGCATCAAGGGAGCGGGTCACACGGTGGTGGTGGATGCCGGAGTTGCACCCGATTTGGCCAAACACAGAGAACTCGACGGATACCTGAACCCGGCTGACGTTTTATCCCGTATGGATGTTAATGCCGCTGAAGTCCGGCACGTCGTGATTACGCATATGCATTTTGATCACGCAAATGGTGCAACGCTTTTTCCGGCGGCCACTTTCTATATTCAAGAATCTGAATTTCGTTTCTGGGTGCAGGATCCGATCGCAGCCCGACCCCCTTTCAAGTACATAGCAGATGAAGCCTCTGCGGCATATCTGGCCTCCCTTGAAGGTACCCGGCGTCTGGTCCTCCTTGACGGCGATCAGCAG
>CAMYNZ010000049.1 GCA_947259865.1 uncultured Desulfobacterales bacterium
CTTTCCGAATTACCGCTTTTCCCGTGAATTTTTATCAATGAGTTTGGCGTCTTTGCGTCTCTGCGTGAGACCATTTGATTCCGGCCTATTGAGATTCGTTATTTCCAAATCGTTTGGATTTTTTATAAATATCATCATCTTATACCATTATTTCGGCTCCCAACTCAAGACCCTGCAGTAATATTTACCCGATTCCGGTTCAGCTAAACGCTGAACCACCACTGTAACACTCATTTTCATGTCATGTAGATTTGCCGAGGTTTCAATTTTAAAGATATCGCTCTGGGTGGTGATCAGTTCCGGGTTGATGTCAATATCACCGGCACCGGGTACCTGTTTATACCACGTTTTACCGGAGAGGTCGTGGGTGTAAACCGCTCCCGATTTCTCCATGCGATACTCAAAGATGGCCTGGGCCAGGTCTTGATTTTCCTCGGGTAAAAGAGCCGTTAATACAGGCAGTTCGGCGGTATTGATATTTATTTTACCGCTAAAGTTTAGCGTGCTGCCCCCCCCATCGGTCATACCGTTGACCGTCACATATCTGGACATTCCCGGTATGCCTTCCGATCCGTAATAAATTTCAGGGATAATTCCTTTGATCAGTATCAGCTCACTGAGGTGGGTTATCACCCCGTTTTTGCAGCGGTACGGTGGGTCGAGATCTTCATAATAATCCGATTCTGCGCCACTCAATCCCGTGATGGCGTCGTCATCGCCCGAGTCCAGCCAGTCTTTCATCGAGTTGAGGATCGTAGTAGCCGGATCAATATCTTCAATTGTTTCATTGGACGATAGCGCCAGCCTTAAGAAACGGTCCATCAAGGATCTCTGGGGCTGGTTAAAATTTTGAGCATCCGGGTATTCCACCAGGGCATTAACCTGTATCCGGCTGAGTTCATCGCTGATTGCCAAGGTCAGACTGCCTTTATCAAAGGCAACATCATTCAAGAGCACGTTAATTTTTTCTGTGTCAGCCCAATCTTCCTGAACCGAATCGATTGGGGACACCTCTTTGTCTTTGACCAGCAAAGCCATCGCAAGGTTCACGGCTGAAGATGTCATTTCAGATAAGGTGATGCGGTCACGAATGGTGGCGGCCGATAAAACTGCAGCGCGTGCCTGCCGGTTCAACTCCAGGGTCGTTACGATCAACAGGGTGATAATCGTCAGCGTAATGAGCAAAGCCACACCGCGTTTATTACCTATGTTATTTGAATTCATTTCAGCTTATTATTCTTTTTTATCTCTAAACTGAGGCAATTTCACCAGGGTTTCAAATACTTGAGTTTTCTCATTATTGCCGATGGCCAGTTGTATTCCGATTGCCCGCGGGGTTGCGTAGCCCAGATCTTCGGAATCCGAATCCCAGGTGTCATTTTCTTCACCCTCGGTCCCGTAGTATCTAAAAGTCAGCGCTTTCAGGTTTTCGCACATAATGGGGTCGGTCTCTTTTTCTTCAGCGTCTCCATAGACAATGAGTTTGTCGGATCGCCGCAGGCTGTATTTCCCGTCCCGCGCGGAGCGGACGTAATAGATGATTTCTGCGATTCCCTCCTGCTTAGACCCCAGCGGCAGGTGGGCCAGGGATGCAAAACGCAATCGTCCAAAAGGTGTCCCTCCGGTGGCGGTCACTTCGCCCACTATTCGGTAAGGATCCGGCTCCGGGTCCCCCTGGGTTGGAGCGTATGCCGGCGGTAGGGATAGATACAGCGATTGAAAATCCTGGACCATCCGGTTTAAGCAGCTTTTGGCCATTTCGGAGACCATCATGTCAGCTTTCATCTCAGTGGCATTACTGAATACGGAATTATAGGATCCAAAAATTGTGGTGGCTATAATGGCAAATATAAATATTGTGACAAGCATCTCCAGGAAGGTGAACCCCGCTTTCGGATCGCGGCGGCCGAATCTTCGATAACAGAAGTGCGCAATTGCGCACTGGGACCGGCCATCGGGTTCCTTATAATTTCTGATATTATCCATCACTGCCAATCAGGCCTCGATTATATAAACAAGCAACATATTTTCATTGCGGCAGATATCGATAGGTTCGCAGATTATAAACAAGTTCGTCCTGATTAAACGAAACCTTTATGTCAATTCTTTTCAGGTTCTCAGGGGCTGCCTCCAGTTCCGACAACACGACTTCACTAACGGACATGCTCCAGCGATAGCCCGTGTATTCTTCTCCGAAATCGCCCGACCCATCGATGACATCAGATGGCGTATCCAATTCAACCTCGGTTAACCGGCGTTGAGCCAGCAAAGGGGCGGTTGTGTAAAATTGAGTGGACCGATTCATAACGAGCGTTTGGGAATGCAAGCGATAAATGCCGATGAGAACGATCGAAATTATGGAAAGACACAGCATGACCTCCAACAGCGTAAACCCCGCCGATGTAATACCATCTAAATAGCGTTGAACATGCTCCCGCCGGTCACCCGGCGAGGGTATTTTAACTCTGGGCGTCTTGAAGGCTAACATAGTCGTCAAACAGTTTTACGGTGGACAAAAAAGGTTCAATTCGAAAGGAGATCTGTTCTCCTTTGTTTTCGAGATGAATCACGGCCTGGTCGGAGTAGCCTCTAGAGTAAAAGGATATTTCCGTTTGACCGAACGAAATGATTTTATTATCCGGAAACTCAACATCTCTTATTCTCATATTCGGAGGCAGTTTAAATCCATTTCGTTCAGCAGCCAGGCGTTCTTCATCCGACATGCCATCATTGGATATCCACATTTTTTTACCGCTCATATCGATATGCAGGACATAACGTTTTTGTTCGCGCGCTGCACGATCTTTTAGCACCTGCACTTTGGTTATAATCCAGCGCGACGCTTTTTTGGTTTCGTCTGTAAACAGGGTGTTGGGAATACGGGGGACGGCGATCAAAAGGGTGATACTGATAAGCGCGAGCACGGTAACAATCTCAATGAGGGTAAAACCTTTGTTTGGCCTTAAGTTTATCATGATCAAGGATCATTTAAACCGATTGTCCGGCTAAAATATTTATAATTATTACTCGGTTTCCCAACTGTTGATATCTTTATTTTCATCTTCACCGCCCGGGACGCCGTCGGCACCATAACAGATAATATCATAATCGCCCTGAGCACCGGGCGCCTGATAGACATATTCATTTTGCCACGGGTCTTTGGGCACCTTATTTTTTTTAAGATATCCCCCTTTGCGCCAGTTTTTCGGGATCTGACCGCTCTGGGGCTGTTCAACCAAAGATTGCAGACCCTGCTCGGTGGTGGGGTAAAAACCGTTATCCAGCTTATACAAATCCAGGGCCGTGCCAAGGCCTTCAATCTGAACCCGGGCCATTTTCATTCTGGCTTCATCGGTGCGCCCCATCAGTTTTGGCGCGATATACATCGCGAGTATGCCGAGGATGACGATTACAACCATTAGTTCCAAAAAGGAAAATCCACGACTGTTGCATACGGATGGGTTAATTTTCGCAGTCATTTTTCCTCCACTCATATTGATATTATAACTCCGATAAAAATTCAGATTGGCTTTATCGAATCAGCTGGCTCATCTCAAAAATCGGCAGACAGATGGAGAGCACTATAAATCCCACAACTACCCCCATAATAAGAATCAAAATCGGGCCCAGCAAAGACGTCATACTCATTATACTCGATTCGGCTTCTTTTTCAAATACATCCGCCATTTTGTTTAACATGGACTCCAACTCGGCGCTTTGTTCGCCGACCTGGATCATTTGGATGGAGAGGTTGGGAAACAGTTCGGCTTTCGAAAGGGACACCGCCAGCCCCTGTCCCTCTCCGACCTCTGTGGCAGCTGACTCCACGGCATTTGAAATTAAGATATTGCCCGCTATGTTTTTGGCGATTTCAAGAGCGGGCAGCATGGAAACCCCGTTTTCCAACAGTGAACCCAAAGTTCTTGAAAATCGGGCCACCGCCAGCTTCTTGGTTAAGCTGCCAATGGTCGGAAGTGAAAGTTTTGTCTTATCCACCAGATAATGGCCTTTGGACGTTTTTTTAAAATTACGGAATCCAAACGCCAGGGCCGCAATTATAATTAACAGCAACCACCAGTATGTTTTTAGCAAATGGCTGAAGGCCAGCAGAAAAAGCGTAGGCGCCGGCAGAACCTGGTCCATGTCTGAAAAAATTGCGGTAATGCTGGGAACGATGAACACCAACAGAAGGGTGAGTACGATGATACCGATTATTGACATCAGGATGGGATAGGCCAGGGCTGCTCGTATGCGGCTTTGTAGTTCCTGCTGTTTTTCCATGATATCGGCCAGTTGTGTCAGGACTATTTCCATAGTTCCGGAGCTTTCTCCGGCACGTGTCATGTTAATGTAGAGCGGGGAAAAGGTTTCCGGATAACGGGCCAGAGCGTTGGCAAAACTGCTCCCTTCAACAATTGAATCTTTGATCCGCGCCAATACCTTGTTAAATGCAAATGATTTGGTTTGGGGTATCAGGGCATCAATTGCCGAGACCAGCGGGAATCCTGCTCCGACAAGGGTGGCCAGTTGCCGTGTCATCATGGTAACATCCCGCTGACGGACGCGAACAAACAGGCTCGGAATGTTGATTCCCCTGGAGTCCTTTTTGGCGGGAATATCGGTAACTTCTTTTATGGATACGGGAAAACTGTCTGAGGCCCGCAATTTTTGCCTGGCGGTGATAGCGCTGTCGGCGTCAATAATTCCGGAAACATTTTTGCCCCTCTGGTCAAAGGCTGTATATTCGAATACCGGCATATGTATTGTCTCAAAAGATGGTTGGAACTGGTTACGATTTAGATAAGATCTTGAAATATATTGATAATATTACAATTTTCAATATTTTTCAACTCCAATCTTAGGCTGAGTTCATTTTTAATGCAAACAAAATGCTGATTTAGATGGTTTGATCTTGAAACTCTCGATTCAGACGGTTATTTTAAAAATGATAAACATTCACGCAATTTGCGCATCTGCCAATACGGCTTTGAATATTAACACATAATTGAGGAGTCGGGGAGTATTATAGTGTAGGTCGCGGCATAAATCATCAGCGACTGCATCGTGCGAACTCATGCATAAGGGATCCTAGCGCAAGAACAGCGATAAAGCATTAAACACTAGAGTAGCGGTAATATCAGCAGCGTGCCCGAAAACCCGATTTCGATTACCGCCTGTTCTTACGAAAGGTTCCCGAATACATTCAAATCCGCCACCGTACTTTGGCGGACTGATAATTCATTCCGCCAATACAAAAGATTGGGCAGAAATAACTCCTGACCCCTCACATCATTGCAATTGAAATCAAAACAAACCGGATGGGAAAAGATAAAGCATGAAAGCGATTATACTCGACGGGTTTGGTGGCCGGGAGGTTCTCAAAAGCGGCCGAACGGAAACACCGTCTCCGGCAAAAGGCCAGGTGCGCATAAAAGTTGCCGCCACATCAGTCAATCGTGCTGATATTATTCAGCGTGAAGGACACTATCCTGCCCCCAAAGGTGAATCGGAAATCCTCGGTCTGGAAGTCGCCGGCGTTATTGACAAGGTTGGTGACGGTGTAGTCGGTTGGAAATCCGGAGATCGGGTCATGGGTCTTGTGGCCGGGGGCGGATATGCCCAATATGCTCTGGCCTATCCCGGTCACCTGCTGGCCGTGCCGGATCGCATGAGTGATGAAGAAGCAGCCTGTGTCTGCGAAACATATATCACCGCCTTTCTGAATATATTCTTAATTGGAGGCCTCACAGCGGATCAAACCATCCTTATCCATGGGGGCGGGGGCGGTGTTAACACCGCTGCTATCCAGCTTTGCCGGACGCTGGTCCCCGGTTCAAAAGTTATTGTAACCGCCTCTCCGGGAAAAGTTGATCGCGTAAAAGAGATTGGTGCTGATTTTGTTGTCAATTACAAAGAGCAGGATTTTGCTGAAGCGGTCAGAAACTTCACCGGACAAAAGGGAGCAGACATTATTCTGGATCATATCGGGGCCGCCTATCTGGAATCTAATATGAAATCCCTGGCCTACGAAGGCAGGCTGGTTGTTATCGGAGTTCTCAGCGGTGCTGAAGCCCGGTTGAATTTAGCGCATATGATGGTCAAACGCCAGTCGATTATCGGATCGGTGATTCGGTCGCGTTCGGTGCAAGAAAAAGGGGAAATCACGGCAAGATTTAAGCAACGGGTGCTGCCAAAATTTGCCGACCGGACCCTTGTACCGCTCATCTACGCGTCATTTTCTCTGGACCAGGTGGCGGAGGCTCATCGGGTCATGGAAGAGAGCCGGCATTTCGGGAAAATCGTACTGAAGATAACCCATGAATAAGGCCTTACATTTTTCAACGGGGTGGTTTCTAAACGCGACAGCCTGCGCGAGATGCCAGCTTCTTGGAGGTGATGCATGATTCGGGAGCCGCAAATCATAAAAGTAGAACAAATTGCAGATATCATTCATGAACGATTCTCGAATAAAAATACAGTGACCTGTTACATCGGATCAAACGCTGCCACACCAACGGCATCCATCGTGGCTCTCAGTGATGCCATTTGTTCCCGCAATCCGAAGCTGCCGTTTTTGAAAATGGTTCATCTGCTGCTGCAGGGGCCGGTTCCTTACGTGGCCGAAGGACTTCAGGACCGTGTGATGACCTATTCCATTTTTTCTGCCGGCGAAGTCAGAAAAGCAGCCAACCAGGGTCGCGCCTACTATTTACCGTGCACCCTGGCCAATCTGGACAGTTTAATCGGCAAAAACCGGGCCTTTGAACCCGATGTGGTATTGGTTAAAGTGCGTCAAAATGAACTTACCGGTGAATACAGTCTGGGTTTGTCGGTGGAGGCCCTGCACACGGCCATTGATCATGGAGAAATTGTTATCGCCGAGCTGGACCGGCGCATGCCCTTCACTCAGGGTCAGAGTGTGGTCGACGCCCAGTCCATTGATTATATCATCGATGAAAATGTCAAACCGGTTTACGAGTTCCCGGCACCGGAATTTGAAAACTTATCCGGACAAGAACAGCGAATCGGTGAGCTCATTGCTGAAAATTTTATAAAAAATGGGATAACATTGCAGGCCGGTATCGGTAAAATTCCGGATGCGGTGGTCGGCACCATTAAAAATAGTGATTATAAAGATTTGGGCGTTCAAACTGAGCTGTACGGCGATGGGCTCATGCTCCTGGAAAAATTGGGTGTAGTCACAAACCGCAAAAAAAAAGTCAACCTGGGATACAGCACAACCAGTCTGATTATGGGTTCCAGGGAGTTGTATAATTTTGTCCATATGCGAGCCGGTGTTCAAATGCGGCCCTCTTCCTATACAAACTCGGCTGACACGATTCGCAAAAACAGTCCTTTTATTTCGATCAACACTGCCATCGGTGTTGATCTCTTTGGCAATGTTTGGGCCGACTTTATCGATTCCCAGCGTTATTACAGCGGTGTCGGCGGACAGCCGGATTTTATACGTGCAATTAACGATCACACCTATGGCACACCCATTATTGCGATGAAAAGTTTAACCAGCAAGGGAAAATCTAAAATTGTAAAAGCGCATCCGCCGGGGATCGGTCTGACCGCATCGGCCTATGACGGCGTCGTTATTGTTACGGAGTACGGCATTGCGGATCTTCGGGGTTTAACCTCCGGTGAAAAGGCGTTTTCAATAGCAAGTATTGCCCATCCGCGTTTCCGGGATGAATTTTTGCGCCACATCTATGATGATCCGATGTTCACAAAACCAGCCCGGCGGATAACGGATCAGGCGGCTCGTGGCGTAACCATGTATAACGGCCGCACCTCATTAAACGATGATGGTTAATATTTTCGCAACACGGCATTATCATTTTTGGAGAACCCATTTAATGATCGCAGGAGACATGACCACTGCCGTCGATTGTCGCCAGAAGGGTGAAAAACCGCGGAGGGTGGATCCTGATAACCTGATTGAGGATAAACCCGAAGAAAAAACCTCAGACGATGATAAATTCATTCTTTGCCGACAATGCCGCCAGGTAATTACCCATGCGGCTGAACGCATTGAGATGGCGGGCTCGCATCAACACACATTCGCCAATCCCCAGGGGATTGTTTATGAAATAGGCTGCTTTCGATCAGCCCAGGGATGCGGCTATGCAGGCCCGGCTACCGATGAATTCAGCTGGTTCAAGGGCTTTCAGTGGAGAATTGCGGTATGCCGAACCTGTCTTACGCATCTGGGCTGGCTTTTTACTTCAAGCGGTAATGCTGGTTTTAACGGATTGATACTGAATCGTCTCATCGAATCTGAATGAGAGATAATTTTTTTCAAGTCATTTTAATTGAGAATATTAGAAGCTATCTCAAAAATTCAGATTACGTCCAAGGACCCCGCCATTATACGGCGGGATTTCACATCTTGATTTTTTGACTTAAGGCGTTCAACAAAGCGTTGTTTTAGGTTCGCCGGTTTGTCCCGCTTATAGCGGGATTGAGCCCGCTCAATACGGAATGCTATCTTTTTTTTACTTTTCAACCGGCAAACGGGCTAACGGGCCAACGGGCCCAACCCTCCATCATGTGAGCATTTTAAGGAGGTCAGCAACACACTAATTGGGCGTTAGCCCTCCGGAGGCGGATAAAATGTATTTTTGAGTTGGCTTCGATGTTGTATAATCACAGGAGGTCAAAGATGAGTGATCAATGGGAGAAAGCGTTGTCCTGTGCGGAAAAATGTACAATCTGTGCAGTCGAATTAGAAAAGAGGGATCAGAGAATCCTGTCCGTTTATACGCATGCCCCGATATGCATGAACTGTAAACAAGCCGAGGAAAAAAAGCCGGATTATGCCGATGTCTCAAAGGGTATGATCGGCCAGTGCATCGAGGATACCGGCAGGCCTTATGGAGACCCCGGTGGATATTGCTTTCATCATTTCTGCCCTTACAAGTGCTGATGGTTGTTTGGCAATATTGCCGGATCGCTTGAAAAACAAA
This sequence comes from uncultured Desulfobacterales bacterium, assembly GCA_947259865.1. Next base: position 8,976 of record CAMYNZ010000049.1, read on the forward strand.
GGGCGATGAAAACAGTTTGGAGCGCGCAAAGCCCGCTGATTAAAGGCCAATTATTTTTGGATCATCTCCCGATTAGTTGTAGCGAATTAAGGCAAGTCAAGTGCATAATCTTCAAGTCGGTAAGTGTGGTCATAGAGGGTTCAAGGGGTCAAGCCCGCCACAGAGACGGCGGGTAAAGATTCAAGGGTACGAGTGAAATGCTAAAGAATTACGGAGAGTTGAATATCTGCCAAAAGTCATACGAACTCTGTGTAAAGATATACAAAATAACAGAAATATTCCCAAAGGAAGAAAGATACGGTCTAACTTCACAGATAAGAAGATCTGTAGTGTCAATTCCTTCTTATATTGAAGAAGAATATGGAAGAATGACAACCTTTGATTACAATAGGATGCTTTACATTTCTTATGGTTCGGTTTGTGAACTGGAAACCCAGATATTATTAGCCGGGGATTTAGGCTTCATTGAAAAGGTGAATTGGGCACTATAAAAAAGGGCATAGCAGAAATCGAAAGAATGCTAAAAACGTTGATAAAATCTATAGAAAACAAACACTTGAATCTTTATCCGCCGTCTCTGTGGCGGGCTTGGATCCTCTTCTCCAACTAAATTTGAGAAGAACTTTGCGTAATACTGTAAATTGAACGGGAACCTTTAGTGATTACGATTGTCTATATAGATGAATACGGGAAAGTCACATCCAAACCGATTGGATAAGGCAGATAACGATTTGATTGGCGCTTTTCAGGCCGGTGACAATTCTGCATTCGATGACCTGGTCCGAAAGCACCAAGACAGAATTTTTAATTTATGTTACTGGTTGTTGGGAGATTACCCGGAGGCCAATGATTGTGCCCAGGATACCTTTATCAAAATCTTTCAAAATCTGGCAAATTTTAGATTCGAATCCACCTTTTTAACCTGGGCCCATCGGATTGCCGTGAACACCTGCAAAAACCGGCTTAAATCTTTTCACTATCGATTCAGCCGCAAACTGGTCCGGCTGGACAATCCGGGCGGATCCCCCGGTTCGGTTGATGCTATAGCAGACGAAACCGGCTCACCGGAGATGGTCCACGAAAAAAAAGAGCGCCGGACGCTTATCCACCAGGCCATAAACACGTTGGCGGCCGAAAAAAAGACGGTCGTTGTGCTGCGTGACATCCAGGGGCTTTCCTACGAAGAGATCGTCAAAATTACGGGTCTCAATCCGGGTACGCTTAAATCCAAACTGGCGCGGGCAAGACAGGAATTAAAGTCTAAACTCAGCGGAGACATGTTTTAAATGGAATGTTTGAGGGCTAGAGAATTACTTTCTGATTATCTGGACGGTATTCTGGATACCCAGTCGGCCGCACCGCTCGAGACGCATCTTGCAGGCTGTACACGCTGCCGCCGGCAGCTCGATGCCCTCAAGGCGCTGGTCAGTGAACTAAACCGTCTGGAACCTGTAAAACCGCCCCCCAATTTTATTGATCAGATTCATGACCGCCTGGAACCCCGCTCCCGGCGCGACACTATTGTTAAGAAGCTGTTCTTTCCGCTGCGAATCAAGCTTCCCCTGGAGCTGGCTGCTGCAGCGGCGATGGTGGTCCTCATTATCGTCGTCATCGGTATTGAACACAAAGAATTGTCCACCCAGAAACCCTCCCGAATATCGACTATGCGATCGGCGGTAGAAAAGAAACAGGATTCAAACCGGTTGCCCCGCAAACTGGATAAGGTTGAAACAACGTCAATTTCAAAACAAATCACGGCTTACAGCAAAGAAACTGAAATTCAAGCCATTGTGCTGGCATTGGTCGTAAAACCCGTCAAATCCATGCGGGCACGCGCGACTTCGGTATTCCAGCAGGCCCCGTCAGAGCCTTCACCCGGAAAGGCTGCGGGTGTTGCCGATGAGCAAAGCCCTTCCGTGAGCCATTTTTCAGAACCCCAACCCGCGTCTGAAGCGCCCGCCCAAGATGCAGTCAAAAGCGTCGCCCCGGAGGCACCGTTGTCCAGAGACAACCGGCAACTGGAAGAAAAAAGCCGGTTAAATTTGGAGCAAACCCGCCATCGCGTGGAAAAGCTGGTCCAGGGGCTGGCGGGCACTGTCCTGTCCGGAAGAGATGATCAACCGGCACCTGACCGGCGGTTCATGACCGTCAGCGTACCGGCCGGCCGTTATAATGAATTTGTCGAACGGTTGAGACCCATTGCCCCCTTTCAAACCCCCCCGCCTGCTGCACCCGAAGGGCAGACCCCGATCCGTGTTGAAATACGCTTTATATTTTCCGATTAGTTTTTAAAAAATTTTGGGAACTTTTTGCCCCCCGCCTTGTCTAATGCAATTAAAAGGCCGCAAAATGGCAAAGGAGGTTTCCCATGAGACTAAGGTATAAGGTTCTGATATTTTTAATCATCGGTATTCAACTGTTGCTTGCCGGCGCCGCTTGGGCCCAATCCGAAGTAAATTCGGATCAAACCCTATCCCCTTACTTTTTGGTCAAGAGCGATGATCCGGAGCTCGATCAACTGCCCCTGAAGTCAACATCGGCTACCGTGAACATTTCCGGGGTTATCGCCGATGTGACCATCATACAGACATACAAAAACGAGGGGCACAGACCGCTGGAGGCCCTCTACGTATTTCCGGCATCCACCCGGGCTGCGGTTTACGGAATGAAAATGACCATCGGCGAGCGCACCATCACGGCCAAAATCAGCCGGCGTGATGCAGCCCGCCAGATATACGAGAAGGCCAAACAAGCGGGAAAGACGGCTTCATTATTGGAACAGCAGCGACCGAATGTTTTTCAAATGAATGTCGCCAACATTTTAGCCCGGGATGTTATCCGGGTGGAACTCAAATATACCGAACTGCTCATACCGACTGACAAGGTGTATGAGTTTGTTTATCCGACGGTGGTCGGTCCGCGTTATTCAGAAACACCGGCGGTGCAGGCCCCCCGATCTGAAAAATGGCTCGAAAATCCCTATCTGCACCAGGGACAGCCCCCCCCCTATACATTCGATATTTCGGTAAACCTGGCTGCCGGTCTTCCAATACAAAAAGTGACCTGTCCCTCCCACCGGGTGAATCTGCAGTATTTAAGCCCGGACACAGCATCCCTGAACCTTCATTCTTCCGAGGGCAACGGCGGCAATCGCGATTTTATTTTAAAATACCGGCTGGCCGGCGGGAAAATAGAGACCGGCCTGCTGCTGTCGGATGGTCCGGATGAAAAATTCTTTCTGTTGATGATGCAACCCCCAAAGCGAGTTTTGGAATCCCAGATTCCGCCTCGCGAATATATTTTTATTGTGGATGTCTCCGGTTCAATGCACGGATTCCCGCTGAATATTTCCAAAAACCTTCTCAAAGATCTCATCGGCAATCTTCGCCCCAGCGACCGGTTCAATGTACTGCTGTTTGCCGCCGGCTCATCGGTGCTGGCTGAAAGATCCCTGGCAGCCACCCAAAACAACATTCAGCGTGCCATCCGGGTGATCGAGCGCCAGCGCGGCGGTGGCGGTACCCGGTTATTACCGGCTCTGAATCGAGCCCTGTCCCTGCCGAAAACCGAAGGGTATTCGCGTACCATTGTCATTGCCACCGACGGTTATGTGTCGGTTGAAGAACAGGTGTTTGACGTGATGCGCAACCGCCTCGGGGATGCCAATATGTTTGCCTTCGGCATCGGTACCAGTGTCAATCGTCATCTTATAGAAGGAATGGCCCGGGTAGGTATGGGAGAGCCTTTTGTAATTATCCGGCCCAATGAAGCCGCGGCCAAAGCTGCCCAGTTTAGAAAACTGATTCAATCCCCGGTATTGACGGCAATCAATATAGATTTCGGGGAATTTGATGTATTTGATGTCGAACCCCGTAGTATACCGGATGTACTGGCTGATCGGCCGGTCATCATTTTTGGTAAATATCGCGGACACCCGGTGGGCACTATAGAAATTCGGGGAATCAGCGGAGATCATAATTTTGTAAGAAAAATCAACCCCGCTGAAGCGGGATCCAGTCAAGCCAATGGGGCACTTCCCTATCTTTGGGCCAGACATCGCATCAGCCTGCTTTCGGATTACAATCGTTTAAGGCCCAATGATGATCGGATCCAGGAAGTGACCCGCCTGGGACTGCATTATAATCTGTTAACCGCTTACACCTCTTTTGTCGCGGTGGATTCGCAGGTGCGCCTGATAGATGGTCAGGCGACCACGGTCAAACAACCACTGCCGCTGCCCCAGGGGGTTTCAGACTATGCGGTTGGCAACCAATCACTTGCCCGGAAAAGTATTTCCCGGGTTATGACGGCACCGTCTGTCGTCCAGCGGGAACCCCGCGCAAAGGCTTCCGTTTCTGGCAGCGGCAAAGTCGAGCATTACGCTGCCCAGGATTCGGTTGCCGAAAAGGAAGTAAAACCATCCCGGTTATCCCTGAAAAAGATCATTGTCGGCAGGGGTCTGTCAAAATGGTCCGTTAAGCGACAGCTTGAAAAACAGCTGCTAAAGATAAACGCTTGTTACGGTGCTTTGGTTAAAAACCAACCCGCATTCAACGGCAGTGTCGAGATTGAAATGATTATCGATTCTTCCGGCAGGCTGGAAACTTTAAAACGGGCGGACCCGGGCCAGAAAGACCGGAATTTGGAAAAATGCATCCGGCAACATCTCAAAAAGGTGCAATTTGCAAAACCGAAAGGGGCCAAGAAGGTCACTATTATGGTTACATTAGTCCTGAAATAATTAGGTCGTCAAAAACAGCAGAAAAAAATAGGCAGAGCGGCCAGCTCTGCCTATTTTCTTTAATGTTATTTATAATAATGGTTTTTCGCCTGACCCCAGGTACCTTCCGGGATCACACTTGCTCAATTTGAGATAAAAGCTTACTCTGCTTTACTTAACTGAGGGGTCGGGGAGTTTTTTAACGAGGTAGCTGCATGAATCATCAGCGACTGCATCGTGCAAACTCATGCATAAGGGGTCGTAGCGAAAGAACAGCGATCATACATAAAAAATTTGTCCAACAGCGTGCCCCCAAGACCCCCTCTTGGTTACAGCCTGTTCTTTCGCAACGCTCCCTAATGCCTTCAGACAGTGCACGATTTCGCTGCTGATAATTCATTCCGCTATTATCAGAGGTTGGCAAGAAAAATTCCCCGACCCTTGAATTAACTACAACTAATCCAGACCTGATCGAAATCAACTTCCCACACAAGCATGTATGGGGAAGCTCGGGTCAAGGGCTTTATTATGCGATACGCGGACAGTATTAGAATTGGGGCAACACCGTGGCAATATCTTTGTGGTTGTTTTTGGGAACGTTCAGGGGTTGCGTTGTAGTGACAGCAGTGTGTTTTATTATAAAATTTTGTATCGATGCAGCCTGTTCAAGGTTTAAACGAACAAATTCGACACTGCACCGCCGCATCTTGATCGAACTGAAAGAAATATTGTTTTCGATTTCAATATCAGAAACGGTTATGAAAGGCACCTTATCCAGAAAGAAGCTCTGGCTGGCCACCAGGATGACGAGTTCGCTGGAATCGCCCGGTGGTTCCTGGCTCTCAATATACCGAAATGAAAGCCCACCCATGCCGATATCGATCATTTGCCCGAGAATATTCGACTGTGGCTTGAGGGCAACGATTGCGCCTTCCGTGGCTGAATAGCGCTCGTATTTCCGTGGCCGTATAGTGCCTAAGTCGCTTGATTTCATGAGAAATACTCCTTGAAATTGTCCTGCCGGGGGACCCCTTTGGGCAACTGCCGGCTGCAAATAGTGAGGATCGTTGGTTGCCAATTTGATCGCCGGTCACCCAGGAGGTCCCGCTATCCCGTGGGCGACTCTCCGACCGACATTGGCAGTAATTTTATACCATATTATATTGTGGGTCAAGAAAATTATTACACCATATATTGTTGTTTTGTCAGAAATGTGGACGAAATCGGGAACATATTTGCGTCATTCAACCCTGTTTTTTGTGACACCGGACCGTGGATATTTAAATTGACTCTCAGCTTATGTTGAATTATGAGTATTTTTTAAATCCAGGAATGAATTTTGGTCGTCAGTGTGAGAAGGAGGTTTGTGTGATGAGAAAAACGATGAATGTCTTGCCGGTCATGCTGGTTATTATTCTGTCTGTCGCAACGGCCATAGGGGCGGTGCAACCCCCACCGGAGGGCGGGGTTTTGCCGGATATGGAATTTTCGGTTCCCAAAGATCCGGAGCACCGGGCCTACCTTGGCCTCAGCGGGAAAGACACATTTAAAATCCCTGAAATCAAGGCCGATGTGGTGATCGTGGAAATATTCAGTATGTATTGACCGTACTGCCAGCGGGAGGCTCCCACTGTAAATAAAATTTATCACCAGATTGAAAGCACCCCAAAGTTGCGCGGCAAAGTAAAGTTGATCGGTATTGGCGTCGGAAACTCCGCTTATGAGGTAAAATATTTTAAGAAAACCTACAACATTCCCTTTCCGATGTTTCCGGACGGCAATTTTTCCTTTCATAAAAAACTCGGTGAAGTCAGAACACCGTATTTCATTGGTATCAGAATCGATAATAATGGAACCCACCGCGTTTTTTACTCAAAGCTCGGAGGATCTAAAGACGCCGGCCAATTGCTAAAAACGCTCCTGAAAAGTGCCGGATTCCATTAAGGAGGTGGTGTAAATGAAATCTTTCACGATTGTTTTGGCCCTGGTTGCCGCTCTGATATTATTCGTCGGCCAGGCCCTGTGTGCTTCTGATGAATTCAAAGATAATATCTTTAACCCTGGAACACTCAAACCGGTTGACAGCCGTTTGAAAGTAAAAATCGGAGATCCTGCGCCGGATTTCACACTGCCATCCGTATCCGGGGGGAATATTTCCCTCGGTCAGTTCCGCGGACAAAAAAATGTGGTCATCTCCTTTGTCCCGGCGGCCTGGACCCCGGTATGTTCAGACCAGTGGCCGGGATATAGAATTGTTAGAGATCTTTTTGATGAAAACGATGCCGTACTCCTGGGGATAACGGTTGATAATATTCCGACACTTTATGCCTGGACAAAACAGATGGGCCAATTGTGGTTTCCGGTTTTGTCTGATTTCTGGCCCCACGGGGCGGTTGCCGGAAAATATGGTGTGCTGCGTTCGGATGGTGTTTCGGAGAGAGCGCTGTTTGTTATCGATAAAAAGGGCATCATTCAAGCCATCCATGTATCGGATATCAACATCAGACCCGATCTGGCGTGGTGCGCAACGGAATTAGAAAAACTGGACAGATAATCAATCAGATATCTGTCACCACCTTCAAGATATAGTTGAGATACCTTTATTGATTGCCTTTCAAAAGCACCGCCGCCTAATCTTAATTTCACTTTCTTTTCTTGTTTTTTTATGGTGTTGCACCCCGGCCGTATCCGGTGCCGGCACGACAGTGGAACGGATGTCACTGGCCGAACTAAAACGTTTGATTGCATCTGCAAACAGCCGCTATGTGATCGTGGTGATGGCGGCCTGGTGCAGACCCTGTCTAAAGGAACTGCCCGACCTGGTTAAACTCGACAACAAGTACAGACACAAAGGCCTTAACATGATCGGTATCAGCATAGATCTGGAAGGTCCAAACGCCATGCAGCCGTTTTTGAACAAGTATCGGGTCAATTTCCCTGTCTATTGGGTGGGGCAAAAGGCGGTGGGTGAACTTAATATTTATGGCATACCCATGATTATGCTGGTCAAGGACGGTGAGATTATAGAGAAAATAGTCGGCAAACGGTCCAGAAGGTTTTTAGATAAAACCATACGAAATTTTTTAAAAAGTAATTAAACGGGCCAACCGACAATATCTTCATGCCTTAATGGGTTGTTGCCCAAATCCTTTTGACTTCATCCCCATACACTTAACCCGGAGAATCCGGAACAGAAAAGGTTCAGCCTGCGACGAGCTCAGCCGAGTCGGGTTCAAAGTTCAACGTTCCAGGTTGAATTAAGGATAATATCTGATTTTAACTTTGAACCTTGCCCGCCCGCCATCCGGCATCTCTGCCGGCAGGGCACCACAATGGGTTGCCCAAGTGGTCATGCCGAAAAATTCAAAAAAATCACAACTAAGAGCCTACCGGTTTTGTTGTTCCCTGGCTTTTTCGATTGCCTGATGTATCTGATCAGCGCTATAAAAGTCACCCCTGAAGATTTCCTCACCCCCCGGCGCATATATAACCAGGAGCGGAATCGTCAGATGGCCGGTCTCCTTGAGCCTGGCCTTGCCGGCGGTATTTTTTCCGGTGATATCGACTTTGATGGGAACGATATCCCCTTCGGCAAATAATTTCGCTATCCTGCGACTGTGCAAAACACCCTGCTCGAGCGCTTTGCAGTTAAGACACCACTCGGCGGTAAAAACAGTCACCACAATTTTATTGCTGGCGATGGCTTCTTCAAACCGCTCAGGTGTGTAGTAGACCCACTTGATGGGTCCTGGATTGGTCAATTGCATGCTACCGTATGCCGATCCGGCCAGTATCAGGAGTCCCAGGCCGACAAAGCAGATCTGAAATTTTCGCCGGGTCGTAATGCGGAGGGTGCGATAGGCCAGCCAGCCACCGGCAGCAGCACAAAATCCCATCACTATCCACCAGAACAGTTTGCTGGGTGGGTTTGGCGGTACATTTAACAGCGCACTCAATCCTACACCGACGAAATAGGCTGCCGCTGCCAGCATCAACAGACCCATCACCTCTTTTATCAAAACACCGGCCGGCCCGGTCTTCGGCATTTTTTTAATTAGAGTCGGATAGGCAGACAGTATCAAGTAGGGCAAGGCCATACCGATACCAATAGCTGCAAAGGTAGACAGGGTTGTTACCGGATTGCGGGTCGCCGCCCAGGCCGCAGCCGCACCCATGAACGGCGCAGTACAGGGCGTTGATAGGATCGCCGTCAGTATACCGAGGCCAAAAGAACCCGGCAGCGTCTCGTGGCTGGGGTTAATCATATATACAAACCGGGGCAGCCGAACAGAAAACAGACCGCACATACCAACCGCCATAACAGCAATGATGATGCCGATGCCAATGGTAAAAACAGGGTACTGAAACAGCTGATTGGTTGCGGTAAACCCGGTGACCAGTGCGATCGTGGATCCCAGGCCTAACCAGAAGAGGAGCACACCCAAAAACATGGTTAATCCCAGTGCCAGGCAGCGGCGACGGTTCTCGGCTGCGTTTGCCAGGCAAAGTACTTTTATCGGTATCAAGGGCAAAACACAGGGTGTGAAGTTAAGCAACATTCCTCCAAAAGCGGCTGTCAGAAGCAAGATTGTCAGACCGGTCCAGGACGATACATTAAACGAAAAATACCAGCCAAAGAGATCGAACCGCACCACACCCAGATTTTCGGTATCCCCCGGCTCATAGTCAGAGAAAAATTCACGGTTGATTTCTGCAGGGGCCACACGGGTGTCAACCACCGGTATTTCTTGGTTTAATGTGATTTTTTCGGGAAACAAACAAATTTTGTCGTCACAGGCTTGATAGGAGACTTCCAGTTTCAGTCGAATACGTTTGGCCTTTACCGCTTCGGCCAGCTTCATCGGCAGGTAAATGATTGTCTGACCCGCAAAGGTCATCAGGTCCCCACGGGCGTATTCGACCTTAAATGCCCGTGCTTTTGGAAAGCGGGGCGACTCGATGGTTACCCCATCGGAAGCCTCTTTGACAATTATGCGGGTGGGAATGGGTGTGAATTCATCAAACGAAACAATTTGATTCGGATCGGCGTTTATGTGGTAACCGGCATCAATTTGGAAAATAACAGCCAGGACAATTTGGTCACCGGGTCGGCCATAATCAACCGACCAGGCGGTGTGTACCGAAACCACATCGGTGGCGGTTTTCTGGGGAGCTGATAACAGTCCTGCCACTCCCGACTGTGCCCCAACAGCAGGGCTGCCGACTAACAAACAGAAGATTGCAACCCAAAGGACCACGCAAAAGGCGAACCACTTGGGTATGTTGCTGCATTTCGAACGATGATCGGATGGATGTTTTGGCTGGAGATATTTCATAGGTTTGTCCAACCGGGAGTGAGCGTTGAATTTGAATATAAATGTTTGCCTGGACCTAGACCGGGTTTGGCTGGTTTATCATATCGACAATTCAAGTTGCATGCCGCTTTCAAATCCCATTTCCTGCGCCTTGAAGTCAAGATGCAGGCTGGCAACCTGTTCCAGGGGTGGATATATTAAGCGATCGGTTTTTCTTGAGTCTATTGTTTTCAGGTATTTTTTACAGTTGTCGCAAACATAAATCCGATAATCTTTTTCTTCTTCACTGAAAAAATAATGGAGGGACTTGCTGTCTGTATTATCGCAAAAAGGGCAGTAAACTCTTTTTGAAACCCATTCATGCCAGCAAAAACTGCAATGCAAAAAGCGTTTACCTTCATCATGCAGCGTCGATAATCCCGGAAGGTTGCCGCATATCGGGCAGTACCCCTTTTCCCCTTGCATATCCTCTTCAAGATAGGTTGAAAGCTGCTCGGCACACATCGTGACCGATGGCTTGATGCTGCTGTAAGTGATGAACGCCAGCGTTTTTTTATCTATGTTCAGTTTTTTGGCGGTTTTATTAAAAAAATCATCATCGGCTGCCAGAAGACTCGCAAAAAGATCAGCCGGCTGGATGCTATCACCGACTGCAGTTAGCAGGACGTCGGCGCATGTGGCCATTTCCTCGGTCGCGGACTGGAGGATATTGCAGATTTTCTTAAAAAGTATTTGACCGGCTTTAACATCAACGACGAAATCGGCCATATTGACCAGCGGAAGCTCTTCCCTGGTTTTAACCGCCAGCACCTCGGCGGGTATATGTATCGGGTTGATATTGATATCCGATTTGGCGTTTTCCTGGGCCATAAAAATTTTTCCATAAAACGACACGATGCCGGAATATACCGGTCTGAATTTTTTGAGCGTTTTAACCGCTTGCTCAATTTGATCCGATGTTATGGCTTTGGTGTCGGTCATGGCGTCTCTCCTGGCATTGGTGACGGACTCGCCCAGGTTCCCAAAATTGTGCCCATTGCCGGGCAGGTCCAGGCCATTATAGCTCACCTGCAGGCAAAATAAAACAGAAAAGGGGAGAAGATTATCAACCTTCTCCCCTCTTAATATTAGGCTTCAGGTCATGTTCTTACAGCAGACGTTCACCAACCTTGGCTAGGGGGCGCAGCATTCTTTTTAATGCCACCTGTCGGGTGATGTCGATTGCCCGGGCTGATGCCACCGCAAACTCATGGTAGCGGTTGGGTTCAAAGGCCACCATAAAAATAACCTGAAGATCGTCGGGATCCAGCAGGGCGGCTTTGGGAAATTTTTTCTTAACCTTCCCCAAACGCGCGTTGGCCAGTGATATCATCTCACCGCGCTGACCAAAATTCATTGCCCCGGTCGGGCAGACTTTTACGCAGGCCGGCTGCAGTCCATTGAAAACCCTGTCATAACACATGTCGCACTTGGCCAGGGTTCCGTCCGAGGCTTTGCGCGGTATGTTGTAAGGGCAGGATTCGAGAATTTCAGCAGCGTCCAAATGTTTGGATTTGGCCGTGTAAATCACCGCACCGGTTCTCTCATCTTTGAATATGGCGGCTGGATCAACTGCCGTGTCACGGCATGGCGGTTCAAGGCAGTGTCGGCATTGATCAGGGAAAAACAGCCATCTCAACTGGCCGTCAACCACGGTTTCCTGCATACGGACCAGTTTATAAGTATCAAAGGAGAGATCTTCCGGATTCTGATAGGAGCCGCGATTTACGGTCTGCTCGGCGGGCAGGTCATGCCACTGTTTACAGGCGACCTGGCAGCCACGGCAGGCCGTGCAAAGCGTCGTATCGATAAAAAATGTGTTATTCATACGTGATCACCTCCTTTTATAATTTGGCTACATTGACCATAAAAGCCTTGGTTTCCGGGATGCGGGTGTTGGGGTCACCGGTTGACGGGGTCAGCAGGTTGGCGCTTCCCTCTTTGCCGTTTGCAGGTGTCTGCCATCCGAAACACCACGGAAAACCGACCTGATGGACAACGGTTCCAAGTTCTCCGGCGATCTGGAGTGGTTTAAACCGCTTGGTTACAATGGCCGTGCACTCCAGCGAGCCCCGGGCAGATGAGGCCAATACCCGCTCCCCGTTTTTTATGCCTTTTAGCTCGGCCAGCTCTTCGCTCATTTCCACAAATACCTGGGGCTGCATCTCAAGCAGCCAGGGCTGATGACGCGTCATAACCCCGGTCTGCCAGTGTTCAACAACCCGGTATGTGGTGCCCACAAACGGATACCGCGGGTCACAGGTTTGATAAACATCGGCCTTGGTCCCGAATTGCGGGGCGGTGGGATTGGTATACACCGAACTCATGAAATTTTTTTCAACCGGGCATTCAATCGGTTCGTAATGTTCCGGAAACGGGCCGTCGGCACGGCCGGGACCGAAAATCTGTCCGTGTCCGTGTTTTCTCATTATAAAAGCAAGCTTGCTATCTTTTCGCAGGGACCCGTCCGGGTTTTGCATCGGATACCAGCCGCCGTCCGGGACGTCACCGACCCATTTTTTGGAGACATATTTGCCGCCTTTGGCGTCCCCTGCGAATTTAATAACCCAGTGTTCTTTATCCCAGGGTTGACCTTTAAGGTCCACCGAAGCGCGGTTGTAAATGATGCGCCGATTCACCGGCCAGCACCACGCAAATTGCGGATACAGGCCGATATTGTTGGGTGCATCCTTCTGACCTCGGCGGGCGGCCATGTTGCCCTTTTCCGTGTAGCTGTTGCAATAGAGCCAGTTGCCGGATGAGGTTGAGCCGTCAGACTGCAAAAACGCAAAACTGGGCACCAGGGTACCTTTGCTGAAAGTTTTGCCCTTGAGGGTGATATCTTTTAGAAAATAGCCGTTGATTTCTTTGGCCACCTTGTGGGGATCATATTCGCCCCGGGTCAGGTAATCCCATTTAAGATTAATGATGGGTTCCGGGAAAGCCCCCTTTTTATTCTTATAGGCTTCTCTGATTTTATTACCCAGCGCCATAATAATCTGTCCATCGGGCAGACTGTCACCCAGGGGTTTGGGACCCCGGTAGCGCCATTGACTCCAGCGACCGCTGTTGGTAATGCTGCCTTCTTTTTCAACCGATACGGCCGCCGGCAGAAAAAAGACCTCGGTCTTGATTTTATCCGGATCCATACCCGGACCGCGCCAGAAAGAGCCGGTTTCGTTGTCAAAAAGATTAACGTTAACCATCCAATCCAGCTTTTTCATGGCCTCCCGGTTCTTGCCGGCATGGGCACCGCTGCAGGCCGGATTTTGACCCCAGGCCAAGAATCCTTTGAAATTTCCCCTGTACATTTCATCGAACAGATCCAGCCATGAGTAGTGTTTGCCGTCGTCCACTTTTGGTAGCCAGTCATAACCAAAATCATTGGTTTGATTAGCGGCCCGGCCAAAAAAGGATTTCAGCATGCTCACCGAGTATTTGGGATAGTTTTGCCACCAGTTGGCGCTGAGGGGATTGTTGCTTTTGGGCGTCCATTTTTTGTTATAGGCCGCCAGAGACACGTTGGATGCCCGCGGGGTCTTGAGATAACCGGGCCAGATGTGCCACAGGAGACAGTGATCGGTGGAGCCCTGTACGTTGGACTCGCCGCGCAAGGCATTCACACCGCCGCCGGCCACGCCCATGTTGCCCAACAGCAGTTGAATCATTGCCATGGTTCGGATGTTCTGGGTACCCACCGTGTGCTGGGTCCAGCCCATGGCGTACATGATAGTAGCCGCCTTGCCCCTGGCACCGGTGGCGCCATATGTTTTGTAAATTTTCTCAAGAAGCGCTTCGGGCGTGCCACTGATTTTGGATACCAGCTTGATATCGTATCTTTGGTAGTGCTTCTTGAGCAGCTGAAAGACACTGCGTTTATGTTTCAATTTCCGATCCATCTTTGGTACGCCGTTGGCGTCCATCTCAAAAGCCCACTTGCTCTTGTCGTATTTTTTGGCTTTTGCATCAAAACCTGAAAAGAGACCGTCTTTGAACTTGTATGTCTTGCTGACGATAAAGGGCGCATTGGTGTACCATTTGATGTAGTCTTGATTATAAAGCTTGTTGTCGAGGATGTATTTGATCATTCCCCCTAAAATGGCAATATCTGTCCCCGATCGCATGGGGGCGTAAATATCCGCCTTTGAGGATGTGCGGGTGAAGCGGGGATCGACACTGATGAGGGTGGCCCCCTTTTGCTGGGCCTCGGCTACATACTTGAAGGATATGGGGTGGTTTTCGGCAGCATTGCTGCCCATGATGAGAATACAGTCACTGTTTTTGATGTCAATCCAGTGATTGGTCATTGCACCGCGTCCGAACGACTCTGCCAGAGCCGCAACAGTCGCGCTGTGTCAGATACGGGCCTGATGTTCGATATAGACCAGCCCGATTGCCCGCAACAGGGCCTGATAGATCCAGCACTCTTCATTGTCCAAGGCCGCGCTTCCCACTGAGGCAATGCCCACGGTGCGGTTGACCACCTGGCCCTTGGAATTTTTATAATCAAAAGTGGCATCCCGCGTGTCTTTTATCCGTTGCGCGATGGTTGAAAGTGCCCAGTCCCAGGAGACTTTTTTCCATTTTGCGGAATATGGCGCCCGGTACATGGGCGAGGTGATTCGCTCTGTGTTTTCTACCAGCTGGGTCAGGGCAGCACCCTTTGAACACAGGGACCCCCGGTTGATCACGTGATCCGGATCGCCCTCAATGTTGATGACACGGCCATCTCCTTTTTTACTGGTATGCACAATAGCGCCGCATCCTACGGCACAGTAAGGGCAGATGGTGGTGGTCTCCGTGGCGTACCTGGTTTTGAGCATCTGGGCATGTGCCTTGACCGGCTTAAGGTCAACGCCCAGACCGCTGACTGCAAGACCTGCAGCCGTTGCACCGGAGATCTGCATGAACTGTCTTCGGTTAACATCCATAACGCCTCCCTCCTTCCTGTAGTTTGAGGTTAACAATTTATCTGATCACTTGCTTTTTCCGAACCGGACGAGATATCCGGGATATTGTCAACAAATGTCATGTAACCGCTGGATACTTTATTAACAGAGTTCAGGAGGAAGCCAGCCAGTTTGTGCGCAAGAAATCCGCTGTTTTGAAACGGTTACTTTTGGCCAAACGACGATAGTGTTAAGGATTTAGGTGTTAATAACAGTTAAAGGGATATCAACCGTATATGTTAAGATAATTCGAATGGACTTAGGGAAGATAACACACCACCTCTACTGGATATTAATTCGGGTGTCAAGACTGAATCG
>CAMYNZ010000050.1 GCA_947259865.1 uncultured Desulfobacterales bacterium
TTCTTTGGCAACGCTCCCTAATGCCTTCAGACAGTGCACGATTTCGCTGCTGATAATTCATTCCGCTATTATCACAGGTTGGCAGGAAAAACTCCCCGACCCCTTGAATCTTTATCCGCCGTCTCTGTGGCGGGCTTGGACCCTCTTCTCCAACTAAATTGGAGAAGAACCAATAATTCCCATTATCGGATGGCCACGAATTAGCAGGGCGTTTTAAGGTCCGCGATCGATTAACAATTTTATTTTGGAGGATGACTTCCGTGGTAAGGGCTGCTCTTATCATCGGCGGCAGTCCGGCCGGTATACAGGCCGCACTGGATCTCGCCAACTCCGGCAATGAAGTCCATTTAGTGGAGCCGTCTCCTTTTCTGGCAAGCGACTGCAAAGCCATACTGCCCCGCCACCTGTTCAATGCGCGGTTGCTCGAACTGGCCAAACATCCCCGGGTCACCATATGGACCAACACAACTCCCATCCATCTGGAACAGGCGACCGATTCATTTGGGATTCAATTGCGTCAACATCCGCGTTTTGTCGATTTAGATCGCTGTACGGGGTGCGGTGACTGCATTGAGGCCTGTCCCGTAACGGTTCCCGGAACCTCCCGTAAAGCTATATACATCGCCAGTGAATCTCAACCGGAATGCGCGGTGATCGACCAGATCGGCAAACCGCCCTGCACGAATGCATGTCCGGGTGGTATTCATGTGCAGGGTTATGTCGCCTTGATTGCCCAGAACCGGTTTCAGGAAGCGTTGGAACTGATCCGTGAGGCCATTCCCTTTCCCAGTATCTGCGGACGAATTTGCACCCATCCGTGTGAGGTAAACTGCCGTCGTGCCGAAGTGGATGAACCGGTTTCCATTCGCCAGTTAAAAAGGTTTGTCGCCGATTGGGAATCCACCCATGCCAGGAAATCTGTGACCCAACAAAACGAAGTTACGCCGCCGACTGCAGACGCAAAGCGAGTGGCCGTTGTAGGTTCGGGTCCGGGCGGAATGACGGTGGCGGATCGGCTGGTGCGTTTGGGCCACCGTGTTACTGTGTTCGAAAAATTGCCCGTTCCGGCCGGTATGCTGGCGGTGGGCATACCGGCCTACAGGCTGCCGCGGGATGTGATTGCCCGTGAATATCGCTGTATCCAGCAGTTAGGCGTAGAGATCAAGCTCAATACGGCTATCGGTCCCGGCGGGGACTACACTTTGCAGGATCTGTTTGATTCGGGCTATGATGCTGTCTGTTTAGCCATCGGTGCACATAAGAGTTTAACGCTGGGCATCCCCGGGGAAAATCTGCCCGGTGTGATTTTCGGCATTGAGTTGTTGAAACACATCAGTCTGTGGCAACAACGTAAAGATCCCGAGAGCCGCGAAACCATAAAGAAAATACTTCGATGCGGCCTTAAAACACGGGTGGCGGTCTTAGGGGGCGGGAACACGGCCATGGATGTCGCCCGGTCACTGAAACGATTGGGTGTCAGGGATGTTCGAATTGTTTATCGACGCGGCCGTGATGAGATGCCGGCATTGCCGGAAGAAATTGGGGATACCGAAAAAGAGGGAATACCGATCAACCTTTTGACGGCACCCACCCGTATCCGGGGTGACCAGAAAAATGGCGTATCTGCTATGGAATGCGTTCGCATGCAACTGGGCCGGCCGGATGATACTGGCCGCCAAAGGCCGGTTCCCATGGCCGGCACCGAATTTGAGATACCGCTGGATCTGGTGGTGCTGGCAATCGGGCAAATCCCCGATGTAACCTTTCTGGGGCAAACTCAAGGCATTAACATAACCCGCGACCAGCGCCTTAAAGTAAATCAAATGACCTTTGCAACCGATCGTGCCGGTGTTTTTGCCGTCGGGGATGCTGTGAGGCGCGACAAAATGTCGGCCATAGAAGCCATCGGCATGGGGAAACAGGCCGCCGGCACGATAGACGCTTATCTTAAAAATATGGCACCCGACACACACGTGAACCCGGACGTTGATCTTGCTGTATCCCGCAGAGAAATGAACGATGCAGAACTGGCGCCCCGGCCCCGGATTCCGGCCCCGGTCCTCCCCGTGGACGAACGCCTGGAAAGTTTTGCAGAGGTAGAACAACCCTATAGCCAAAAGCAGGCACAGGCAGAAGCCCAGCGCTGCCTGGCTTGCGGGCCGTGCAGTGAGTGTCTGGCCTGTGTCCGTGTCTGCAAACCCAATGCCGTCGTTTTTCGGCAAACTGAAACCCACACCGAACTCAAGACCGGGGCAATTATTTATGCGGGTGATCCCGATCAATTTTCCCATTTAAATGTTACCGAAGGTCGCGGAATTTATCGTGTGCCGCCGGATGAGCTGCTAATGGGCTCAGCGGCTGCGGCCCATGCCATATCCGATCTTTCGAGTTCGGGTTCAATCCGATCCGCTATGCGCGCATCCCGGCGTGATCGGGACCCGGTACGAATCGGTGTTTTCATCTGCCGCTGCGGTGATGCCATCTCAAAAATAGTGGATACCGAAGCTATTTGCCAGCAGGCAGCCGATTGGAAGGGGGTCGTCAGAAGTCAGGTGTTGCCGTTTTCGTGCTCCCCCGAGGCGGCCAAACAGATATGTGATAGCGTACTGGCCGATGAACTTAACCGGGTGACTTTGGCTGCCTGCGCCTGCTGTTCCCTGGACCAAGTGTGCTACAGCTGTTCTTATCAGCGCATTCGATGCAAACAGTTACTGGATATTTTTAGCAATGACGCCGCAACAATACAGTTGCCAGACAGGGGATCCCTCATCCAAAGTGCTTTTGAATTTGTCAATATTCGGGAGCAATGCGCCTGGGTTCATGCCGATGATCCCCCGGCAGCCACAGCCAAAGCTGCCGCCCTTGTTGCTGCTGCTGTCACCAAACAGCAAACACCGCCCGGCAGACAGCCGGATCCGGGATCCATTGACCGTTCGGCCATGATATTAGGAAGTAGCGAAGGCGTGCCATTATGTCAGCAAAAACTTATCAGTATGGGTATTTCCGCAGCTCATATGGAAAATCTACCGTCCCGCATTACACGCTTCGATGGTCACTTCGTGGCGATCAACCATGATAATAGCCAGCGGGCCGCAGCAGTGGTGTTAATTCCAGAAAATAGCGCAGAGACTCAGCGTCTGCTGACTGCCTTTGCGCCCGACCATCAAAGTGCCTGGTTGGGCCGCTGCACGGCGGCACCGGATAGCCACGTGGCGGCGGTAGCTCCCCACCGCTGCCGTGCCTGTAATACTTGTGTTGAAACTTGCGAATTTGGGGCGCCGTATATAACGGGCCCGGCTTCAAATCGGACTTCCAGGATCGATCCTGCGGTATGCACGGGATGCGGCACGTGCGCTGCCCATTGTCCCTCGGGCGCAATAACTGCGGGGTATTCCACGGATGCGCAATTGGAAAGCATGATCGCGACGCTGCTGTCTCATGGGATAGATCGCTATCAAAAGGATAACGTAGTGGTTTTTACCTGCAACTGGAGCGCCTACAGCGGATTGGAAACCGCTGGTTTAGAACATCGTTGTTATTCGCCGTCGGTTTATCCCGTCAAGGTGATGTGTCTGGGAAGGCTTGGTCCGGGGATTATTCTGAAAACTTTTGAACAAGGTGCCTCCGGCGTGTTGATGATCGGCTGCCCGCCAGGCGAATGCCGCTATGAATTCGGAGGTCGACGTGCGGAAGAAACGTTTGCCGCTGCCAGCGAACTGATACAGAAGTTGGGGTATGCGCCAGAGCATCTTAAAATGGATCGTCTGGCTGTTGGTGATGGGAAAAGCTTAACCGAAATGATCCGGCTATTTGTCGCCGGGTTGAACGGGAGTCGGGTATCGTAATGAATCCCCTGCGTGATATTGTCAGCCAAAACCGTGCCTGGTACTGTCTGGCATGCGGTAAATGCAGCGCTGTCTGCCCGATTACCCGCTGGGAAACCCGTGAATATTGCAGCCCGCGGCTGCTTGTAGAAAAAGCAGCCAACGGTAAAACAGAGGCCCTATTCAATGATCCGCTCTTGTGGTCCTGTCTAACATGCAATCAGTGCAGCCAGCTTTGTCCATCGACAGTTTACTTTTCGGATTTTATCAGGGATTCCCGCACCCGGGCCAGACAAGCGGGTCTCTCAGGAGATTGTTCCCATGGGGATGTTATCCAGACCTGGGGCAAAATGATGGCCGAGCCGGATCGTGGTTTGAACCGACTCGATTGGCTTGATGGTGATCTAAAAATATCAAACGACTCGGACACACTCTATTTTGTGGGCTGTCTGCCGTATTACCATACGCTATTTAAACATTTAAATATTGAAGGGGTGGAAATTGCGCGGGCAGCGGTTAAAATTTTAAATCATTTGGGAATAGAGCCTCAAATTCTGACCGATGAGCGTTGTTGCGGTCATGACCAGATCTGGGAGGGTGATCTGGAAACATTCAAAACTCTCGCCGGTTTAAACCTGGAGCGCATTAATCGGACGGGTGCTCGTCAAATCGTAACTACCTGCCCGGAATGTGCCCGGACCCTCAAGCTGGATTACCCCAAACTGGTGGGCGATCACGGTCTGGAAATATTACACCTCACGCAACTGCTGTACCGCAATGTTTCAGCGCTTGAGCTGATTGACCGTAACGTAAATTCACCCCACCGGGCAACCTATCAGGATGCCTGCCGTTTGAGCCGGCATCTGGGTATTTATGATGAACCCCGGGCGTTAATCAAGGCGGCCGGTCACGAATTGATTGAGATGGAAAGAACACGGCACGCGAGTCTGTGTTGCGGTACAAGCGGCTGGACCGCGTGCGGTCGCGTAAGCAGTAACATTCAGGCGGAACGGCTGAGAGAAGCTAAAACCACCGGTGCCCATTTACTGGTTACCACCTGTGTCAAGTGCCAGATCCACTTCCGATGTGCCCAGGCGGGAACAAAAGGCAGCGATGCGGTCGACATTCAGATCCAGGATCTGACAACGCTATTGGCAGACCGGCTAGTAAATTCGTCGTAAGCAAGAAATAAGGAAAAACTGTTCCAGACCAACAATAAAAGGGATGCGCAAGGACAGAAAAGTGAGACCCGATCTGACACCCACTGATATTCTGGATCCGGACTTTCTACAAAGTGTTGTTCGACAGGCGACCTTTCAATGCCGCGCTGACGGTAGCGGATTTTATATCTGCATCCCGGAATGGGGACACATAAAACTTTTGGCCACCCACAACCTTCCTAAAACACCCTGGGATGAGGGTTTACCCGCTCGGGTTATCCATAGCCGGCAAGCAGTCATTGAGACGACTCCCGATCAAGCCATATTGCTGGCAGCCCCCCTGATTTGGCAAGACGCGGTGCGCGGGGTCCTGATAGTGGTTAATGCCGCAGCCAATCGGAAATTTCGGGATCGAGATGTAAAACTGCTGCAATCACTGGCAGATATGACTGCCTCGGTGGCCCAGCAAAACGAACGACTGGCAAGCATGACGACCCAATTTCGGGCCTTGCACGCCATTGATGTGGCCCTTACCTCCAGCCTTGAACTGGATCAAATATTAAATCTAATCCTCGAAAATGGCGCAGAACTGGTGCGGGCCGAGCATGGTTCTCTGAGACAATTGGAACCGGAGTCCGGAAAATTAGTGCTCAGGGCCCATTATGGGTCAGGCTGGACACCGAAAGAACTTGCCTATACACCCCGGGTCGGAGAAGGAATTGTTCGCTGGGTGGCTGAAAATCGGCGGCCGTATCTGTGTCCGGACGTTCGCGAGGATCCGCTGTATGTGGTTTTATTTGAAAATATGCGATCCAGCGTGGCCGTGCCTCTGCAATATCGTCGGCAAGGACCATCCAAACCGGATGCATTTTTAGGCGTGTTATTTTTGGAAAGCTCTCGCCTGGCCGCTTTTGACCAACAGGATGTTGAACTTCTGGAGGCACTTGCCCAGGAGGCAGTTATTGCCATCCAGAACGCCACCCAGCATAAGAAACTTGTAGATGAACAGGAAAAGCGTCTGGCAGCCGAAAAATGGGCCATGATGGGTCAGGCCGCCACCGCCCTGGCACACCGCATCAACAACCTGATGGGAATTGTGCCCGTCAGCGCCGGTGAGATTCGACGCGCTCTGGCTGATATCGCGCTACCCGGATCAGAAAAACGATGGGTTGAAGCCAATCTGGGACGCATCGAAAGAAACGCGAAATTTATACTCAAACTAAGCGATGCGCTGTTTCGACCTTTCAAAGAATCGGGACCCACCGCCCGCCTGGACATCAATCAGCTGTTGAAAGAAGCCCTAGATCTGGCGGATCCGCCCGGCGGCATTGAATTGATTCGTGAATTTGATTCGGATTTACCGCCGGTAAACTGCAGCCTGCTGCTCCTGGATGTCTACCTCGAGTTGATTACCAACGCATGCAAAGCAATGGAAAACGCGGCTGTGCGGCAACTCAGTATCAGTACTCATTCAGAAACGGATGAGACCGGATTCTGGGTGGTTGTTAAGATCAGGGACACGGGCAAAGGTATTCCGTCGGATCAAATGGCCCACCTGTGGGAAATGTTCCAGCAAAGTGAAAATGGGCTGGGATTTGGTTTGTGGTGGCTGCGCACATTTATTGCACGCCAGGGTGGATCAATCGCTTGCAAAAGTAAACCGGGCAAAGGTGCCACCTTTATTGTGCGTTTGCCGGCTCATGGGGGTGCGGAACCGTCGTTGGCATAAAGGCAACCGCAAAACCGAGGCAAATACCGGAAAATAAAATTTCAAGGAGACCAAGATGCGAGGTAAAGTTCTGGTTGTAGATGACTATTCAGATTGGCGTGAGCTATTGCGCGGCATGCTGGAACGCGAGGGCCATTCCGTTGATTCGGTCGCCAACCTCGAAGAAGCGCTGGCCTACATTGATGGAAACAGAGATCTGGATCTGGTGATTCTGGATATCCGCCTGGTAGAGGCCGAAGAAAATAATGAGGATGGCATGCGTTTGCTGGCCGAAATTCGAAAACGTTTATCATTTACCCGGGTTATCATGGTTACCGGGTATGGTACTATGGAGACCCAGCGCAAAGCCTTTCGGGATTTTCAGGCCTTTGATTTTTTCCGAAAAGCCCAATTCGACTCGGAGGAATTCCGGAAGGCTTTCCAGGAAGCAGTGGAACAAGCTGTCCGCGACAGACAGGCCTGGAAAGATAAGGAATATATACGCGGCCAGCACTATGAAACCTGGCAGCACGACAAGGCAAATACTGACCGGTAAGTCCTACCAGATCAGGGATTGGGCCGGGATGCATTATTAGTTTTAGTTTCAATCTGAACGGTGACGAGCAGACACCTGACGTTAAAAAAGGAGGTACATGTTGACCAAAAAAGATTTACGTATCGGGGTATTTGTATGCGATTGCGGATCAAACATCGCAGGGTTTCTGGATACCGAGGCGGTGCGAGTTTTTTCCGACACGTTGCCCGATGTGGTCGTATCTGTGCGCAACAAATACTCCTGTTCCGATCCCGGACAGCAGGAAATTCAGCGAACGATATTTGAAAAGAAGTTGAACCGGGTTGTGGTTGCCTCTTGTTCACCCGCCTCGTACGAGGTCATATTTCGCCAATGTATCCAGGGTGCCGGGCTCAACCCCTATTTGCTGGAAATGGCCAATATCCGCGAGCATTGTTCGTGGGTGACCCAGGATCAGGCGGACGCGACCCGCAAGGCAAAGGACATCGTTAAAGTGGCGGTAGCGCGGGCACGATGGCTTTACCCACAGGATGAAGAGCAGATTTCAGTTACCGATGCAGCCCTGGTTGTCGGCGGCGGGGTAGCGGGTATGCAAGCGGCCCTTGATCTGGCGGATGCCGGGCACCAGGTTTATCTGGTTGAGAAAAAGCCTTCCATCGGCGGCATTATGGCTCAGCTCGACAAGGTATATCCCGACATTGAGTGCAGCATCTGAATCCTGGGTCCCAAGATGATGGATGTCGGTCGACATCCCAAGATTGCGCTTTTGACCAATTCAGACATTGAGGATGTCTCGGGCTATGTGGGTAATTTTAAAGCCCGTATTCGCAAAAAAACCCGTTATGTTGATGCGGATGAATGCACCACCTGTGGTGATTGCGTGAGTGTCTGTCCGGTTGTTGTGCCCGATGAATATCAGATCGGTCTGAGCAGTCGCCGGGCGATTTATATCCCTTTTCCCCAGGCAGTGCCATCTGCTTATACGATTTCAGCCGATGATTGCCTGGGGCTGAATCCTATTGCTTGCGGGAAATGCCTTGAAGCGTGTGAGAAACAATGCATCAACCTGGATTCAAAAGACGAAGTTATTGAAGTTGATGTGGGAGCGATCATCGTTGCAACCGGAATGGATGTATACGATCCAACTGCTCTGGACGAATATGGTTATACCCACTTTTCTAACGTGGTCACCAGTTTAGAATTCGAGCGCCTAATATCAACCGGCGGCCCGCTGGGCGGCCATCTGGGGCGACCCGGCGATCTGAAACGGCCCCGGCGCATCGGATTTGTCCAGTGCGTCGGTTCGCGCACGCAAGATCCCAGCCGGGGAAATCCCTATTGTTCCAATATCTGTTGTATGAATACCATCAAAGATGCCCAATATTTGATGGACAATTATCCGGATTCCGAAATTACGGTTTTTTATATCGACTTGCGGGCCTACGGAAAAGGCTTTGAGGAACTTCTGGTGCGGACTAGAAGTCATGGTGTCCGCTACGTCAGAGGCCTGCCGGGTGAGGTGCGCGAGAATACCGAAACCGGCGATTTGATGGTAACGGTGGAGAATACTACTGATAAACGCATTGAAACCTATGCGTTTGAAATGCTGGTTTTGGCTGTCGGCACAACCTGGGCCATGGATACCGAGCCGATTCGGCAAATGGTCAGTCTTTCAAAGTCGCCCGACGGATTTTTGAAAGAAGCCCACGCAAAATTGCGTCCGGTTGATACGCCGACCAAGGGCGTCTTCATTGCGGGCGCAGTCGAAAGCCCCAAGGACATTCGTGAGAGTGTAACCCAAGCCAGCGCCGCCAGCTCCCGGGCGTCCATCCTGTTGAATAAAGACCGCTTTGCGGTGGAAGCCATAACAGCTGTGGTTTTTGAGGAACAGTGCACCCAGTGCGGGCTGTGTGCAAAGGTTTGCCCATTCGGAGCAATCACCTGGAAAAAGAAGCAGGTGCCGAAGTTGGTCAGTGCGGCATGTTCCGGATGCGGCGGCTGCGCTGCCGAGTGTAAATTCGGCGCCATCGAAATGCGACACTTTTCAGACCAGGCGATTTACGCCCAGATTGACGCCATACTGGAAAATGGTTCTCAGGAAAAGGCGCTGGCTTTCGCCTGCAACTGGTGTTCATATGCCGGTGCCGATACCGCCGGTGTAAGCCGTATGGAATATCCGCCCAATGCGCGCATCATTCGCACCATGTGCTCTGCACGGGTTAATCCTGAATTCGTCTGGTATGCCTTCCAGAAAGGTGCACCGGTGGTATTGGTATCCGGATGCCACTATGCCGATTGTCATTATATTGATGCCAACCGCAGCACCGTCAGGCGAATGGATGGACTTTGGGATGGCCTTGAGAAATCCGGCGTCCGTCCCCAGCGGCTGCTTCTGGAATGGTGTTCGGCTGCAGAAGGCCCCCGCTGGCAGACGATTATGAAAGAGACAGAGAAACGGCGTCAATCAGTTACGCTCGAAGAACTGGAGCAAACCCGTAACGGGTTGGCCAAGGCCGGTGTGCCCAGGCCGCGCAATCCTAAAGCTGCCGATGAAGGTCAAGACGCCGATTTTGGGTGTATGCGTTGCGGTCACATCTGGTCTGCTCTGTTCGATGTCAATATCGAGCGAACCTGTGCCGAGTGCAGATCCAATAGCGTAAGGTGGCTGTGGAAGAAAACTTAAATTCGCTTTAATGCGAATGCTAACGGACTTATGATTCTTTGATTTTCAGTTTTTGTAAGAAATTTTGCAAAAAACGGTGCACCACATACGGCACGTCGTGTTTATCGATCATACTGCGACTGCTGAACGAATCGGATAAACTTTCAAGAATATTGCCTAACTTGTTAAAGTACAGGCTGTAAATGTGTTCACGTTTGCTGCCATCAAATTCATCCAGCTTTTCAAAATCGACTTTGCCCAACAGGCTATCTTCAGAATTGAACACCAGGGAAAATTTAACAAAAACCGGTGAATCAAATACGCTTAATTGCAGGATCGTATCGCGAGATGTATTAAATTCGATTTCCAGTAGTTTCTCTTCTTTTAAAAATTCCTCAAAATTTTTTACAAACTGGACAAACTTAAATTTGAACTGGCGATAATCCCCGATGGCTGCCTTAATAATATCCGTTTCGCTTTGACTCATGCATCCCCCACGCAATGCAACCGCGCCGCCTGTGCTGGCTTGGATTCTTATTTATACAGCCGCATAGACTGCTGTGTAATTATACCTTATTATCTTTACGAATTAAAGGGAGTAATACATTTAGAACTCCAGAAGGGCAGATTAAGCGCTGCGAAAAAATATTCCCTGAATTAAGAATTCAGTTTCACATTACTTAAGAAATGTTTTTCACAATCAGCCCAATCAAGATTTCCAGCTGTCGGTGCTAATCCTTTGACACGCAACCGATACCCCGCAAAATGGCATATCAAAATACATCTGCACGAATTTTGCATTAATTTTGTCAAATCAGAAAATGAAACTCCTTTGAAGGCAGGTGACCATGGTTCCATATTTGTGGCCTGATAATAGAGGCAGGCGGTCGGGGATTGATCGGCGTAAATTCTCATATGCTTTTGTTATTCCGGAACGCAGGTCCGGCAAAGATCGTAGAACCGGGCTT
This sequence comes from uncultured Desulfobacterales bacterium, assembly GCA_947259865.1. The sequence goes on from CAMYNZ010000050.1 coordinate 10,858, forward strand.
GACCGCAGAAGTGTTCAGCAAGTCCGGGTAGAATACGACTTTGAGCGCCGGCGTGTATTCAGAGCCGTATTTTAACACCTTATTCAACCTGCAGGCGGGGTCAGAAGTATACCCCGCCATTTTTTTCGGGTCCATCCCAGCGACGCTGAAAATGAGACCAAAAAGCGTAACACCCCGCAATGAGTATGAGACCATCCCGGCGCGGATCTAATACCCGAAAAAAAAAAACCGATTAAAATACGAATGGGTTCGTATTGACATAACGTTTGCATTATGATTCAGGCACCCATTTTCTTAATTCGACATAAAATCAGTATGTTATTTTAAATTACCCTCCGACCTGTAAGATATCTCGGAATTAAGTCTATCCTAATATTAGAGTCACTCCATTGCCGGATTATGGAAATTAAAAGAAGCGGTTTCAGATTTTCAGATTTGGCCCGCGGGTCCCGCCGCAACTAAGCGGTCAAAAACCCGTTTTGATAACCGTGTCAAAGAATATGGGCAACCGCCCGTTATTTTCTTGATTTTTTTACTTAAGGTACTAATAAATTGTAACTAAGAAGAAATAGAAATATACGAACATTTTCCTAGCAAATATACGTATTTCTTCGTATTGATTTTGTAACACTTTCAATTACAAATAGATATAAATTGCCTGTTTGACACTGACCCACAAATTACATTTTAATCTTTTTGTGTTTTTGATATGAGTTTGAGAGCGGATGTGGCTTTAAGGCCCAGTTACTTTTAGACCTCAGTAAAGTCCGGTTATGTATGTTTTAAATGGCATGCTCTCATTGAGCGATATGGGCGGGCGTCGAAGGTTGAAAGACCGGAGAGAATCTTCGTCTGCATACCATTTGCCCGAAAGAAGAGCCTACGGACCAAGACGCAGCGGCTATGACCGTAGAAGTATCCTTGGTTGCACAATCAGAAAAAGCTTCGAACGCCGAAGGGCATTCAAGGCATTGTGCTCTTAAATCAACCCCGCAATGGGTGGACGGCTTAGTTATTCAGATTCTTGCAGTCGCTGTTTAATTTTTCTTGTTTTCTGATCCACCGCTTCTGCCGTGTCTTCGGCACGTTCGATAATTTTTATTTCTTTTTCACCATCAATGCTGTCTGAAGTATTGGCCTGCATGTTTTTTACGACCAGAATCCCCACTACCAACATGGTGATAGCAACCACAATCATCAATGCGCCCCGCATAGGATCTCTCCTTGTTAGTTTTTAACCGCTTGGCTTTGACCTGCAATGATTATAGCAATATTCTGGTTTAAGATCAATTATGCACGGCTGATCGCAAACAGCCCGTTGAGATTCAAAACTTAAAACTATCACTAAAAGTCAATGTTTGGTTTGAAAAAATTTTGCTCACACCGGCGACCATTTTGGGGACGCCTGTTGATTCAGGTCTAAATCAAAAGAACTCGACCTCGTTCCGCCTGTGTCGGAACTCGGGACTCAGACAGCTTTTGATTTTTATCCGCCAGAGAACGTTGGCCGATAAACACCCTGCCCCAACAGGCGTCTTAATCCCAAAATGCTCGATGGCCCTCGCAAAACTTTTTCAAACACTCAGTTGAAATTTGAGAATTATTTTGAGACATGACACCGGATGTTAAATAGCTTTACTTTGATATAATAACAGCTACTTAAAACTTAACACCTAAAACTTAAAACGGAACGGGCGGTTGCGCAAACGGATTTGGGCAACCGCCCGTCTAGCATACATCATTCGGGGCGCGGTCTTAAAAAGGGTGCTGCGCTATATGAATTTATGTTTTGGCAGGTTTTCTTCTAAGTAGCCGATAAACTCTTCGGCCTTTTGAAGCGGAGCGGCGGTAACGCAGCTAATGCCGATAAATAGAACCAGGCAAACAATAAGACCCCATACACCCGGCCACATTCCTAAAGGTTTAATGCCCGTCAACTGCAAGACCAACACCAATACCGCTCCGATTACCATACTGCCAAGGGCACCGGCGGCTGTAGCTCGTTTCCAAAAAAAAGCACCGATAATCGCAGGCATGGCCATTAGAAGCCCGGCGGACGCAGCCGATGAAAGCGGGGCTATCATAAAAGCCAGCCCCGTTTTCCCTGCGGCCCAATACGCAAAGATAAAGAATATGGCCGCCAAAAAAGGGATAATGATTTTTCCGATCCGCAGTTCGACTGTTTCCGAAATATTGGCATTAAAACCGATTTTAATAAGGTCACGGGTGCACATGGCAGAGAGACTCAGCAAAATAGAGTCGATGGTTGAAATAGCTGCCGACAATATGCCGACCATTACGAATATGGCGATCAGCTTGGGGACTATCGGCAAAGCCAGTAGTGACGGTGTGGCTAAATCTGCGGCTTTTAGACCGGGTATCAACAGTTTGGCGCAAAACCCCCAGAGAACGGAAACGAGGGTGTAAACTAGACCGAATATAAGGAATCCGCCGATCATCTGCTGAAAGGCTCTGACCGAATCGGGTACGAAGAGTCTCTGGGTCACCTGGGGATTGGTGAGGGGAAAAAAGAGCCAGGGTAGCGCAAGCCCGAAAAACAAATTAAATTTGAATAAACCCGGGCCGGCCAGCAATTGCGGAATATCCCGGTTCATTTGGATAAAAAACTTGTCGAAACCACCGAACCCCCTGTATACCACAACCCATAGGGTCACAATCGATGTTACCAGCATGACGGCAGCTTGCAAAGCGTCTGTCCAGGCGACCGAGCGCAAGCCCGCAATGTTGGACCAGATAACAGCCACCAGAGTGGCAATAATCATTGCACCCATAAGCGGGATCGCGTCCCGGGATACAACGGCCAGCAGATAACCGATACCCATTAACTGTATCGCGGCGTAGGGTACAAGAAAGATAAGACACAGGACCGCGGCCGCAATCCCCACCGCCCGACTTTGATATCGATCTGCCAATAGTTGCGCATGCGTAAGGTAGTCAAACTTTCGTCCTACCAGCCAAAACCGGGGCCCGAAAAAAACAACCAGTACCAGACCACCCAGATACGTTAATTCAAAACCCAAAGCGCCAACGCCGAATTTATACGTCAAACCGGCAAGGCCGACCATCATAAAAGCACTGTAGGTGGTTGCTGCATACGTCAGGGCCGAGACAAATCCTCCCAGCTGGCGATTGGCCAGAAAGAATTCATTCATACCGGTGCCCATCCTCTGTCTGGCAATAAATGCAACCCCAATTCCAACAACGATATAAACAATCACCGTTAGCCATGCAGAAACGCTTGCGCTCAAAACCTATCCCCCTGAGTTTTGGATTTCATTTTCTTGCCAAGGAAGGAACATGATAAACATGCTGACAACGGCCACCAGTATCCATACCATCCAGAAAAGGAAACTACCCTTGAGCGCGGGTACATCCTTCAGCAGAAAAAATGGTATGAAGAAATCCAGTATAAAAAGAAAGACAAACCAAATGACCCATAAAACAAAAGATTTTTGCATGGAGCGACCTTTTTTCTTAACTATAGCGCCGTCTATCTAAAAAGCAGTTTCAAAACCTTATCTTTTGGATTTGAATATGACAAAAAGATAATTGGGTGTCAATTCTTAACGGGCTGCTGCCCGAATCCTTTTTGGCTTTATTTTTTCCGGCTCTAGATGTCAGTGACAGCGAACTCAAAGGCCCGTCTGCATTGCAATTCGGTGGGATTTACGATCTCAATGTCAAAATCTTTTTGTTTTACAACCAGTGGAATTTCAGTGCAGGCTAATACCACTGCATTCAGGTGAGGATATTTTGATATAATTTTGCGAAATGCCTTGTGAAAACTTTTATTGATCGTCCCTTTGGCCAACTCCGATTGAATTCGCTGGATCTCTGCCCGGTCGTCCGGGTCGGGAATTTTTACACGCAGGCCATATTTCTCCAACTTACGCTGGAAAAATCCATCTTCCATGGTGTATTTTGTTCCCAAAAGCAGCACATTTTCCAGTTTTTTCATCTGAGCGTACTGGCCCGTAACATCTACGATATGAAATACGGGAATGCGGAGGGTTAATTCGGTTTGGATTAAATCAAAGGCCTTATGAAGGGTATTGTTGCCAATAAGAATACAATCAGGGCCAAGCCGGATCAACTTTTTAAGTTCTGTCCGCAACCGGTGAGGGATTTCATTCCAGCCGCTGTGATAGCGGCTTTTTATTTCATGGTAATCAATACTATAAAGCAATATTTTGGCTGAATGAAATCCGCCTAATTTTTCCTGGGCGAGCTTGTTTAAAATGCGATAATATTCAATTGTGGACGGCCAGCTGGTGCCGCCAAGAAGACCGATTGTTTTCATGTTAATTTCCTGCAATTCATTCCGTGCAGAGTGCGGGCTGGTCGCTGACTTCCTCAATGGATCAGATAACTTGTTGGTGTCCGGCCCGGTCCACCGCACCCAGAAATTACATACTATGTTGACAGGTGTAATGCAAATCTGGAATTATCATGAGGAAGTAAGGATCAATGGGTTTGCTAGAATCAGGTTGCTGTCTAAATCATCGTTGACAGCATTGTTCAAACGTATCCATCAGGAAGGAGATATCCAATGACCACCTATCGGATCGCAATAATCCCCGGCGATGGGATCGGGAAAGAAGTGGTTCCGGAAGGCCTCCGGGTGCTTGAGGCTGCAAGCCGGCAGTTCGACATCGATTTTATATGGACTGAGTTGCCCTGGAGCTGCGAGACATACATGCAAACGGGTCGGATGATGCCGACAGATGGAATTGAAAAACTGCGCGATCATGACGCCATCTTTCTGGGGGCCGTTGGTTCGCCCGGCGTTCCGGATCACGTATCTTTGTGGGGATTGCTGATACCTATCCGCAGGCAATTTCAGCAATACATCAACTTGCGCCCCGTTCGAATGATAAAAGGCATGCTATCCCCCTTGCAGGGAAGGGGACCGGAGGACATCGACTTCTGGGTTGTACGCGAGAATAACGAGGGCGAGTATTCGGAGATCGGTGGACGCCTTTATTCCGGGACCGAGGACGAGACGGTGGTGCAGGAGTCGGTTTTTACCCGCAAGGGCGTTGACCGGGTCCTGCGTTACGCCTTCGAACTTGCTCGACGACGGGATGCCAGGCACCTCACCTCGGCCACCAAATCAAACGGAATTATTCACACCATGCCTTATTGGGACGAGCGCTTTGCTGCAATTGCTCTCGATTATCCCGATGTTCGCACCGACCAATACCACATTGATATTCTTAGCGCTCATTTTGTCTTACATCCTGATTGGTTTGATGTGGTCGTTGGCAGCAACCTTTTCGGTGATATACTTTCTGATCTGGGCCCTGCAGTTGCGGGCACAATCGGTATCGCCCCATCGGGCAATATCAATCCAGCCCGGGAATATCCATCGATGTTCGAACCGGTGCACGGCTCGGCCCCCGATATCGCCGGTATGGGTATCGCCAATCCCATCGGTCAAATCTGGTCGGGGGCCATGATGCTCGAACACCTGGGTCATCCGGAAGCTGCAACCGTGATTGAACGTGCCATCGAGACAGTGCTGCAGGATTCCCAATTGCGGACACCCGATATGGGGGGCAAGGCCACGACTGTGGAAATCGGTTCAGCTATCGCAGGAGTTATTTAGAAGCTATCTCAAAAATGCATATTAACCGCCTCCGGTGGGCTAGCGTCCACTGGCCCGCCCGCCTCTCCTGAGCGGCTCGCGATGGCGGGCAGGCTGCGTTGTCCCGCGGCTTGAAATGCTAATTTATCGCGGCAAGATGCCGCTCCCACTGTTCATATTGGATCGAGTTTAGTATACACCATGGTATTCAAAAATTGGTGGGAGTGGCTTCCAGCCACGAGGTGTACGTTCATCCGCCAGAGTGCGTTGGCGGACTCCGCTTTCAAACCACGGGACGCCTTGATGCATACCTGAATCTGATTAGATTAGACATGTAATCCCGCATCAGCGGTGAGTGGTGGTTGTCAGCCGCCCAGAAACAAGCGACCGACCTCGGGGTTTTGCAGAAGCGCATCGCCGCTGTCGGCCATAGCCAGCTGGCCTGAAACCAGCACGTAGCCGATATCGGCAAACTCCAACCCTTTTTTGGCGTTTTGTTCGACCATAACGATGGTCTTACCTTCTGTGTACTGAAGGTCGTCCAGGATTTCGAACACCATATCGATAAAGCGGGGTTCAAGTCCGATTGAGGGTTCATCCACCAGCAGAACTTCCGGCTCCATGATCAGTGCCCGTGAGATCTCCAGGAGCCGTCTTTCGCCGCCCGAGAGAACACCCGCGTTCTGGTTTCGGCGTTCAGCCAATTGAGGATACTTGGCGAGCACTTTTTCTGCGGCCTCACGGGCCTGACTCGGTTTTTTCATCAGAAAGCCACCCATGAGCATATTTTCTTCAACCGTCATATCGGGAAAAATCGAGGAATCCTGAAGGATATAGGCGATGCCGGCACGTTTGAGCTTCTGGTTGGAGCTCAGGCGGGTGATGTCGTTTCCGCGCATTTTGATGGCCCCACCGGTGATGGTGGTGAATCCGTAGATGGAGTGCAGGGCGGTAGACTTGCCGGCGCCATTGGGACCGATCATACAGAGAGACTGTCCTGCGCCCACCTGCAAATTGAATTCGTGTAAAACCACCATCTTGCCGTAACCGGCCCTTAACCCTTCAATGGTTAGCAGCGGTTCTTTGCCTACCAGTTCCCCCAGGCGCTCTCGACTCGGCCCTTCGGCGGCCAGTTCGGCGGCCTGGCGCTCAACCTCATCAACAGAAATCACCGTATCCACAGGGCCAAGGCCGTGACCGCTGCGATCGTCTCTGCCTGTGTGCTGTTTATCGTTTTGGCTCATTATCGGGCCCCTAGATAAGCGTCGATCACCTGCTGATCGTCTTGAATTTGATCCGGTGGACCGCTGGTCAGCAATTGTCCGTGAGCCAAACAGTAGATGTGTTCAGCCAGATTCATGATCACGCGCATATTGTGCTCGATGACAAAGAGGGTGATGCCAAGATCGGCATTGGTGCGTTTCAAACGTTCAATCAAACCGTTGATCAGCGTCGGGTTTATACCGGCCGTGGGTTCATCCAGAAGCAGCAGACCGGGCTCGTTCATGAGGGCCATGGCAAACTCCAACAGCTTTTGCTGACCGAACGAGAGATCACCCGCCATGAGATGCCGTTTGGTATAAAGTCCGACAAACTCCAGCAGGCTCTCGGCTTTTTCCGTGATCTCCGGCGGGTACTTGGAAAACATGATGCGCAAACTTTCATCCTTGTGCGGGACGCTGATCTGCATATTCTCCACACAGGTCATTTTTCCGTAAATACGTGTTTGCTGAAAGGTTCGCAGAAGCCCCAGGCGTGCGATTTCAGGCACCCGCATGCCGGAAAGTTCCCGACCCCCAAAGCGAATAGAACCGTTGTCGATGGGGTGGTAACCGACAATGGAGTTGAACAGCGTTGTCTTGCCGGAGCCGTTGGGACCGATCAGACCGATAATGCGGCCTTTAGGGACAGAAAGGGTGATGCTGTCGTTGGCGACCACACCGCCGAACCGTTTGCTGACGTTTTCCACCATTAGCTGGTGTTCCGTCACGGGCTATCTCCTTCCGCCATAAGCGTTATTTTAATAAGCTAATTCGATATTAATCCGGGGTTGACATAAAAAGAACAAATATCAGAACCTAGGAACTAATAAGCCTATTGTTAATGATTGAATTAGCTCATATACTTTCTTCGGAAGTACTGAATGTTTTGCTTTCTTCTACGCGATGGCCAAAACGTTCCGGCCAGCGTTCCCGCACCCAGCCCATGATGCCCATTGGAAAAAAAACCACGATTGTGACAATAAGGGCTCCCAGGGCTACTCTCTGCCAGCCGAAGAGATAGGTCCAGAACACTTCCTGGGTGACGTGAAAAATCACAGCACCGATTACGGGCCCCCAGAGGGTTCCTTTGCCGCCCAGGATGGCCATTAAGATCATCCACACTCCAAAGGTGGGTCCCGCGAAGGCCACTTCGGTAGGGTCGATAAAACCGATGAGATGGCCGGCACCGCCGCCTACAAGTGAAAGGAAAAAGGCCGACAGACACCACGCCACAATTTTGTGCCGGGTGGTTTGGATTCCCATGGCCTCAGCTTTGTCCTCGTCGTCCCGGATGGCGTTGATGGCCAGACCGAAGCGACCTGAATAAATCCATCTCAAGATAAGGAAAGCGAAAACAGCTACAATAAAAAAAAGATAATAAAAGAAAGCCCCGCGTTCTCCCAATCCGTCAGGAAATACGGGTGTTACCAGACCGGAGCCCGCGCCGATAGATTCCCAGCCGTTGGCAAGCTCACCGGCAGCCACCCCAAGTCCCAGGGTACAGATACCGAAATAGTGGCCGCGCATTCCCATTGCCAAAATGCAGGCTCCAAGAATCGCTGCTGCGGCCACCGCAACAATGGCCCCCACCCCCATACCAACAAACAAGCCTGTCAGGTAATCCCCGGATG
>CAMYNZ010000051.1 GCA_947259865.1 uncultured Desulfobacterales bacterium
CTGCCCCATTTCACTATATTTTTTGTGACGCTCGTTTAAGACAAAAAAGTTCCATCAGCATATCCTGCATAAGGCTTAGGATGAACCCTGAGGTCTACATCAAGCTGAGCTGGAAAGAAAAAGCCGCGCCGGAACCTGGCAATGATTATCATGGGGCAGCTAAAAAAGTGAGGCCCTTCACGTGGAACCCGGTATGGATTTTTTTTCTCCTCATTATGGTTGCGCTACCCGCTGCCTGTCTTCCTCATAAAAAAATGACTGTAGTGGCTGCAGCCTCGCTGCTGGAAGACATCGCAACCTCCTCCTACAAACAATCTGATTTAAGAGTGATCCGCGAAGGCATGCCGGCTTACCTTATGCTTATGGACGGCATGGTAGAAGCCTGGCCAACCAATGCACGGCTGTTGATCGGCGCTGCTCAAGGCTATGCCTCCTATGCATCAGCATTTGTGGAGGATCGGGACAAAAAGTACGCCAGTGTGTTATACGCTAAAGCCAGAGATTACGCTTTAAGATCTCTGGTGGAAAGGGGTTTCAAAAAACCCCGCGATAAGTTATTTGACGAATTCGAAAAAGATTTGAATGATCTCGGTCAAAATGATGTTCCCTATTTATTCTGGTCCGCGGCTTCCTGGGGCAACTGGATTGGGCTCAACTTGACTTCCATAGAAGCTGTCGCTGATCTGCCCAGGGTGGAGCTGATGATGCGAAAAGTCCTTGAACTTGATGAAAGCTTCTATTATGGCGGCCCCCATCTTTTCATGGGAATTTTGTATGCATCCAGACCCAAAATTGCGGGCGGAAACCTGGATTTGGCCCGGGATCATTTTAAACAGGCGATTGACCTGGGGCAGGGCAAGTTTCTCATGACTGATATTTATTTCGCACAATACTACGCCCGGAGGGCTTTTGATGAGGATCTCTTCAAATCCATCCTTCAGAAAGTTCTGGACACGCCGGCCGATATTTTACCGGAGCTTACGCTGCTCAATACTGTGGCGCACCGGAAAGCAAAAAAAATGTTAGACAACCTGGAAGAATATTTTTAATCGGAGTGAAAATGATTGCAAGACTGACTGCCCACCATAAGGCTGGCCTAATTTTATTTGTTTTTTTTCTGATTTTGTCACCGGGTAAAAGTGCCGCAAAATCGGTTTTGATCAAAATTGCCACCCTGGCTCCGGAAGGAAGCGCCTGGATGCAGACCTTCAACGAACTAAAGTCGGAAATATTGAATAAAACCGATAAAACCGTCCGGTTTCGTGTTTATCCCGGCGGGGTGCTGGGGGATGAGAAAGACATGTTGCGAAAACTCCATATCGGTCAAATCCATGGTGCCCTCCTGACTTCTTCGGGGCTATCCGCGCTGTTTGGTGAAATAGACGTCCTCCAGGTACCATTTATGTTCCAATCCTATGACGAAGTTGATCATGTTATGGCCAAAATGGATGCTTTTTTCCGGAAAGGTTTTGCGGACAACGGACATTTGCTCGTGGGGTGGTCGGAGGCCGGATTTGTGCGCTTGATGTCCACAACCCCGGTAACCGATCTGAAGGATCTGAAAAAAATGAAAGTCTGGACCTGGGAGGATGCACCCATGCCCAAGGCCATTTTCGATGAGGCCAAGGTGGCGGCCATTCCCCTCACTGTTCCCGATGTTCTGGTGGGTCTTCAAACCGGACTGGTGGATGTGGTTTACGCACCGCCCGCCGGGGCCATCTCCTTGCAGTGGTTCACCAAAGTAAAATATCTGACAGACGTTCCTTTGACTTATCTGGTCGGTGCTGTTGTCATTAAACAAAAAGTGTTCAACCGCATACCCCCGGACTATCAGGATGTCGTTTTGAAAAGTTTCCAGGCCCGCATGGAGAAATTAAAGGCTTTGATTCGAGACGAAAATCAGGAAGCACTCAGAGTAATGCAAAAACAGGGTGTGAAAATTCTTAAACCGACAAAGGAAGCTGTTGCGGAATTCAACCAGTTAGCGGATAAAGCCGTAAAACGACCGGGCGCCATCGCCTTCACCCCAAAAGTGCTGGATGAAGTAACCGCCTACCTGGAAAAATATCGAAACATCAACAAATAGGACGATACCGCCTTGGATCACTGGAATCGATTGGACGAAATCATCGCTCGCGTGGAACAGTTCCTGCTGGCAATCACACTGAGCGCCATGATCCTGGTGGCCTTTTTGCAAATTGTGCTTCGGAATTTTTTCGGAACGGGTCTGTCCTGGGCAGATCCAATGGTAAGATACCTGGTTCTCTGGGCGGGTTTTACCGGTGCAGCCCTGGCCACCAGAGAGGGAAAGCATATCCAAATCGATGTATTCTCACAATGGTTGCCCGGGGTGAGCAACCGGATTATCCAGTTAATTATACACCTGTTTTCCTCTTTTATTTGCGGCCTGTTAACATATGCCGCATTTGTATTCATCCGAAATGAGGCTCAGATCAGCGGAACCACCTTCCTTGATATTCCTGTCTGGATACCACAGCTTATAATTTGCATTAGCTTTGGCTTAATGGCTCTACGGTTTGGCTTTCGCGCTTTGGGGGACTTTTTAAGCATTCTAAATCCTGACAAACATCACGGCAATATATGAATCCTTTGTTGGCCACCATCATTGTCCTTATTCTGATGTTATTCGGGACACCCGTCTTTGTGGTCATCGCCAGCCTGGCGCTTTATCTATTTTTCTCCAGCCAAATCGATATTTCGGCCATGATCATCGAAATGCATCGAATGGCCACCACGCCGGTACTGGTCGCCATACCATTGTTTACATTTGCAGGCTATCTCCTGTCGGAAAGCGGAGCACCCCGCAGGCTAATCCGTCTTTCTGACGCTGTTCTGGGGTGGCTGCCCGGCGGGCTTTCGATCATTGCACTGGTCACATGTGCTGTATTTACAGCCTTGACCGGCGCCACAGGCCTCACAATCATTGCTGTGGGCGGTATCCTCCTGCCGGCCATGTTAAAGGGGAAATACCCGGAATTTTTTTCCCTGGGTTTGTTAACCACTTCAGGCACCTTGGGTCTGCTATTTCCGCCCAGTCTTCCGCTGATCATTTACGCAATCGTGGCAAAAGTCAGGATCGATCACCTGTTTATTGCCGGTATCCTGCCGGGAATACTGCTGGTTGTTGTGCTTTCTACATTTAGCATCTATAAATCTGTCCAAAAACAGGTACCCAAAACCAGATTCCAGACCGGAGCGGTTTTGGAGGCTTTTAAGGAAGCGATCTGGGAAATACCCATGCCTTTTATCGTGCTGGGAGGAATCTACAGCGGTTACTTTGCTGTCAGCGAGGCTGCGGCAATTATAGCAACCTATGTTTTGTTCATCGAAGTCATCGTTTATCGAGATATAAAATGGAGAGAACTGCCCGCAATCATGCAAAAAAGCATGGTGTTGGTGGGTGCGATTTTAATTATTCTGGGGGCCGCTATGGGGTTAACCAACTATTTGATCGATGAAATGATACCCATGCGGATGTTGGATTTTTTCAAAACTCACATTGAGAGCCGCTACCTCTTCCTGATTGTTTTGAATCTTTTCCTTCTGGCGGTTGGCTGTACCATGGGTATTTTCTCGGCGCTGGTCGTTGTTGTTCCGCTACTGTCACCCATCGCAGAAGCATATGGCATGCACCCTATTCACCTGGGAATTATTTTTCTGACCAATTTGGAAATAGGTGCTTCCCTCCCGCCGCTCGGAATCAACCTGTTCATTTCCAGCGTTCGATTTGAAAGGCCGGTTTTGGAACTTTATGTGGCCTCTTTGCCATTTATCGCCCTACTCCTATTGGCCCTGGCCATCATCACCTACTTTCCCGGTTTAAGTCTCATTTTTGTGCAGTAGCCGGCTATATCATGATATATCCGGCCCAGGTTGCCGATATCCACGATTTCACTGTTTATGCTCCTTATAGATCTCACAGCCGTCTTTATATCCCATTTTGCAGGCTTTGTTGGCATCTATTAAGCCTTTGGCTACATTTCCCTGCTCTATGCGGATGTGGGCTCTGGTGTAGTAAGCCCAGCCGTTGTCAGGTTTTAGTTTGATTGATTTATTCAGAAAGCCGATACTTTTATCGAATTCGCCGCGTTTCATGTAAAGCCATCCCAGGTTATCGTAAGCTTTGCTGTAATTCGGATCAAATTTCACGGCTTTATTAAAATCGGCTATGGCTTTATCGTATTGCCCGGTATTTAATCGGCAGCGGGCTCGCCAGAAATATGCCTGGGGGTTGCTGGAGTCTTTTTGTAAGGCCTTACTATACTCGGCAACCGCTTTCTTATAGCGTCCCTGTTTATAATGATCGTAACCTCGCCGCATATATTTCTTGGCCTGGCGAGCTTTTTTTGATTGAGGTTTTTTCTGTTTACCCGCCTCCCCGCTTAAGTGTTTAACGAAACCGGTGACATCATCCATAAATTTGGTAATCGAACCAAGCGACCCTTTTCCGAGAGATTTGTTGACGGAAAGGGCAACGTACAGGCCACCGGCAATGAGCACAAATAAAGCCACCACCACTACCGCGATAGCCAGATAATCCCGTTGACCCTGACCATGGGCGGCCATTGCCAAAACCGAGGGCACATCATCCGTCACCCGGGAGTCCTTAATGGGCAGTTCAGGTGGGAGTTCTTCGAGAGACGACTCGGCGTGCACCTCCCCGGTCTCCCTGTCGATAACCATGGTCGTACCGCATTTCTTGCATGCGGCCCTGTTTATCGTCTGGGGAAGCCTGTCATCGGGAACATTGTAAGATGCCTGGCAAACCGGACATTCAAATTGCATTTCCAAACTCCTTTGTTTTGGCACCACTTCCAGTATTGACGGTTTCGTAAAAAGGCAAAAAAATGACTTTGTCCGAAAGTATTACGCTTTAGGTTTTAAATGGTCGTAATAACAAAAAAAATAACAACATAACACGTATAACCTAAAACAGGATGAATTCATCTTTTTACGAATTTATCAGGATGGCCTATTATACCTTATTTTTTGTCATTCGTAACCAATATTTATAATTCCTTAATTGAGGTAATCGTGATTGGCAGCGTAAAATTCCGATAAAATATGACGCCTCGCATGAGCCGGAGTAACCGTTGAGAAATTCTGTCTAGATTTTTAAGAACCACGCTAACGCACGACCTCCCTCACAAATTCGTTCATTAATTTACGCTTCTGTTCTGCTGGCGCGTTAGCAGCGATATATTTAGCCGCAATCGAAAACATGGCCTTAATACGGGGGTCACGCTCATAGTTATCGCGGCCGGAGTATATCAGAATTTTATACCAGGTTATGGCCTCTTCAAGATCCTTCAAAATAAAATGTGTTTTTATCTGATCGGATGTAACGATCTTCATACGTTCCTTAAAGTAGGCCATAAATGCCTTGCATGTTTCCCGTTCTCCGATGCGGGCGGCATCGGCCGCTTTGAAATATTCATTGAGAAAAATATCATCCGAATCTCTAAATTTCATCGCTTTAGTTTACACTTAATTTAGCGTTAACTCAATTTTTTATCCCTTTTCAGTGATAAATTGCGATCAGGGTACTGAATTCAACGGGTCATCATCCCCCGGGGGGTTCGGGGGTGAAACATGGCTAAACATACTTCGCATCCAAAACAGGTTATACCTTTCAATTAACCAGGGAATCATAAAACTGATAATGGAACCCGCGAGAGCTCCCAACGCGGCGTAAAGGGTTCCGAGAAACGGACCAAAAACAGCGCCGGCAGCAACATCAAGTGGAAGGCTGGGGATCGGACTGATAACAACGGCAGCGGCCATGACCAGCATGAATAGCAACGGGGCGAAACTGCCGGCCGAGTAAAGGAGCTGTTTTATGTTGCCAGGATTAAAATAAGATGAAATATCCCAGAAAAACTGGGCAATTACCATAATAACAAAAAAGGCTGCCAGAACGATGATTTTTATTACCAGGCTCTTTTTTACAGGCAAGATAATTCCTCCCCAAATATAGCCTCCCACCAGACCGTATGTTGCCCAAATTCCCTTCTAGGAAAATAAAACACTTGAAAAATGTATCGCCTGGGGGTTTTAATTATTCGGATTCAATAAAATAATACCAAATCGCCGACCCCGGCAATAGCTCTAACATTTTAATTATGAAATATGACTTCCATGTACATACGTCCAATTATTCACCCTGCAGCCGCAGCCCGGCAGCATCAATCTGCCGCAGGGCGGTCGAAATTGGATTGACAGGCATAGCGCTAACGGAGCACGATCTGTGGTGGCCTCGATCTGAATTGAATGCCTTGCGGAAGAGATTCCCGGAATTGACTATTTTACGGGGAACCGAGTACGCCTGCCCGGAGGGTCATTTCCTGGTTTTTTTGCCGCATCCTGAAGCGGGCCCGGCTCTCAAAGCCCGCAGGGTATTGAATTTAATAAAAGAGGTTCACCATCAAAGGGGCATTGTGATCTGGGCCCATCCGTATCGTTTTGATTATAGCTTTTACCCGGGTTGGTTGGACGCAGCCGAGCTCGACGGTATCGAAGTGGCCAGCCATAATATGGACGATCCGTTGAAAATCCTGGCGCAGGGTGTAGCCGCACAAAACGGGATTATGCCGTTTGAAAACAGCGACGCACATCATGTGGATAACCTGGGTAAGTATTTCAATGACATTCCGGTCCTGTTCAAAAACACCGGCGACTTTATCGACTATATAATCAATAAAACGGATTAAATGAGACTTCATAAAACGTACCGGCAAAATATATTCAAAATTCCAATAGCTACCCGCAGCGGCCGGAGAATCCGGTCGTTTTCTTTATGGATTCGGGCAGCCGGCAGCGGCCTTATTTCCCTTGACATATCGGGATCATAGATTATTATTTGGTATAATTTCATCAAAGGAGTGGTCTATGCCGATTTACGAATATCAATGTAAAGCTTGCTGCAACTGTTTTGAACACCTGGTATTGTCTGCCAGCGAACCCTCCCCCGTATGCCCTGAATGTCAGTGTGCGGATGTTGAAAAGCAAATGTCCACCGTGTGCGCCAGGCCCAATGGCATTCCGACCGGTTCGGGCGGATTCTCTGCCCCGAATTGCAGGCCTTCCGGCTGATCTGTCTGAAGCTACTCCTCAGGTTGAGGAAGTTAACCCGGGCGACCCCATCCCTCCCCATCCCATTATTACGCCGGATACTCGAAATGACTTCTAGTGCTATATCCCTGAAATAATTAATAAACAGGCGGGAGCAAACGGCTTTCAAACCGCTGTATGCTTTTTGAAACTTATTCCTGGGATAGGTCAGTTGATTCCGTCATTGGCGTTATTGGCCGCCGGTCAGATAATTTTTATCCAATGTCCCGTTAACAGTGGGAAGGGAATCCATATCCGGCGGCTTGAATCCGAATACAACTTTCAGAAATGCCATTGTGATTCGAAAGGTTGCCCCCCATAAATTTTCAGTTTCACCCCCATCCTTGTGGATAAAACAGGGAAAGTCGTGGCGGCCCGGATTTTGTCTTTGCCCCGGGACCTGTTCGATATTCAATCGGTAGCGGGCATAATTTTTTGATTCCAATAGATTTTTCACCGGTATATACACAATTTTTTCTACCTCCCAGTTTGGCCAAAACCGCTTTTGCCGCGGGATCCAGCACACCAGTGGAAAAATAATTCTATGAAACATGACCAATTGCTGGGAAGGGAGTAAGCCCAAAAGCCTCACACCCAACGGATTTAAGCGCATTTCTTCGAAACCCTCCCTCAGACTTGCAGCAAAAATCGCTGCCAGCTCAACGGCTTGATTTTGTTGCCAGCTGCGCCACGAAGACCAATGCGGCCATCGTTTCAGGGGAGACCCCGGCAGGTATAAAAGTTTGGCCAGGTAAGAATCAAGTCGGGAGGATAAGCTTCCGCCGGGGCAACAGAGATCTCCGGCCTGTTTTACTTTTATTGATCGCTTGGTCAGGATCAGACAGGGTTCCGGACATAATTTTTTGGCCTCACATTGCGGGCCCAGCAGAAACAAAACCGTCGATGCGTATGATGTGCGGGTGACATCTTGCGGCAATGGGTTTCCTGGCGCTTCGTTCGCATTGAGGGTGCCCATTATGTGCTTGATGAGGGCAGGGGTGTCGCTCAATAAATTCAGTATATGATCAGACTGTGCCATAGGTCTTTGGGCTTTAATTTAACGTCACACAATGATTGCGTGCACCTTTTTAATCAGCGCATCAAACTCTGCCCCTGAAAAACAATAATGCAGGTCCAAGAAGCGTTGCCTGAGGGCTTTTACTTCATCTTTTACCTGTTTGTTTTTGAGAATGACATCACCCATTAACTGGGCCAGCTCCGGAAAATCTTTTTCCGTCATCCCGAATCGGGTCATTTCCTGCACGCCCATGCGCAGTGATCCGGCAGCGGTAAATCCTTCCTCCTCCGGAGCAGCCTGGTAGTTTAAGACAATGTTATTGTCTTCCAGCTGTTTGGCAATTTCGGGGCCCCGGGCATAGCCCACATTAAGGATAACCTGATGCGTTTCGGTAAAAGAAACATCCGGGTCACCGGCTACATCCAGGCCACAGTCTTTCAAAGCCTTTGCAAAGGCTTTGGCGTTGGCCAGCACCTGCTTGGGGTATTCGGCTTTAAAATGGTTCATCTCATAGGCAGCCAGAAGCAGCCCCAGCATGGTGCCCAAATGGTGGTTGCTGACACTGCCGGGAAAGGCTCTGCGCTGAATTGCTTCCCACAGATCATACCCCAAATCCTCCTCTGAATAATTTACCGCCACGATGCCTCGATGAGGACCGGCCAGTCCCAGCACATGGGCCATGTCGTACATGAGCACGCAATCAATCGAGAACTCATCGATAAGGGCCCTCATTTCCTTTACCGGCTCCGGGTGAATCGTCATGCTTTTACCTAAAATGATCAGCTCGGGCTTGTGTTCTTCAATCAGCTCCCGGCACGCTTCGACATCAATCTTGTAAGGATTGTCTTCCCGGACCGGAAAATTGACCACCGCCGGTGTTTCCCACTTGGGGTCACGGGCCACAAAATCGCGCAGGGCTCCCATGGGCTGGGCGCTCAAATGACCGCCTTTAATGATGTGATTGTTCATGACTTTGCGGATCCGGCGCTGTTCACTTTTTCTGTCGGCCCGGTTCAGATAGTCAACCATCGCACTGAATACGGCGGTATTGGCCATTTGTCCTGAAACTGTTCGCGTTTCAACCTCGGTACATTCAAGAAAGCGCTGCACTTCACATTTCAGCAGATATTCGATTTCACAGATAAAATCGGTACCCTGATAATAAAAAACATCCGCTTCCTTGAAGGCTTTGATCTGTTTGTGCTCGGCATAACGCCCCACCGGATCCAGTATCGAAAGCATACGTGCCAGCACCGAGGAAGTCTGTTCGGAAGGAATCAAATTGATACATTCCCGCTGACGCCAATTGGTATTATCAATGGCCTTGGTTACCAGATCCCGCACGTTTTGTGCCATTTGCTCATCGGCACAGATGCTGAGTTTGTCCTCCCGCAATTGATCATAGCCGATGGGCCTGGCAAGGGGCGGTGCCTCGTTTCTCATATGGTAGGGCACGATTACGGCTTTAACTCTTTTCCCTCTGATCTCAATCTCGAGCTCGTCGCCTTCGATAAGATCGCTGTCAACAAGTGCCAGCCCAATGGCCCGCATCCCCTTTTCATCGATAAAGTGAGAGAATAAGGCGACGCCTTCATCTCTCCAGTAGGGGACCATGGTGCCGCTGGTAACAAAACCGACATGCTTATCGCCTTTGAACACTTTACTGTCGGCGCGCGCAATGCCTTTTTCTTTTAAGGCTATCGGCTGTATCAACCGGGGCAGATCAGCGATCAAGCTGTAATCCCTGTCTACAATTTTCTTGAGCGCCTCAAACTGACGCAACAAAGGCTCCCGACCCACAAAATCACCTTTAAGGGGAGAAAAACTGACTGCAAAACGCGCCAGGCTGCATGAAAACACCGGAATGTCATGGTCTTCCGGATCATTGCCCATCTCATGTCCATATAGAGGCAATCCGGCCTCCAGCCTGAGGGTGTCCCGGGCGCCCAAACCCACCGGCCGGGCACCCGTCTCGAGAAGCAGATCCCAGACCATGAGTGCATCTTTATTCTGGACGAACAACTCGAAACAGATCGGTTCTCCGGTATAACCGGTTCTGCCGATCAAAACATTTGCGCCGTTGATGGAGACGGTGCCCAGGGCGTTTCGCAAGGGTTCGGGCAATTGGCCTGAATCGATAATGGCCGAAATAATTTCTTTGGAAGATGGGCCCTGAAGACTGAGCATGGCCATCTCCTTTGTGCGGTCAGCCAGTTTCAGCCGACCAAACTTTGGCAGAACCGATTGTAAATAGGCCCAATTGCTTTCACGGTTGGAGGCGTTCACCACCAGCAGGTACTCGTCTTCCACAAATCGATACAGATAGGCATCATCCCGGGCCCCACCCAGTTCATTGGGAATCAGAGTATAGTGCCCCTCCTCGGGTTCAAGGGCAGCTGCGTTGTTTGAGAGCACATACTGTAAAAACGGCAATGCATCCCGGCCGCCAACAACAAAGCGGCCCATATGCGAAACATCAAAAAGACCGGCTTTTTTACGCGTCGTTAAATGTTCCTGAATAATCCCCCCACCATATTGAATGGGCATATTCCAGCCGGCAAATTCCACCATCTGGGCGCCCAGAGTAACATGTCGGTCATAATAAATGGTCTGATGAATCTGTGTCATTTTCAATTGCCTCCATTGTGTTTTTTTCCATAAAACCGGTTTGGATAATAGGCTAAGAATGCGACGCTGTCAATTCAGCTTAGGTGATTTTTTTAACTCCGGGATGATGTTAAGGTGGCATTGCGCCTGCGGGTTTACACTGCCTGAAATATTTAAATTCCGGGCAGGATTAAGGTTTTAAAAGAACGCTGACCTTGAATGGTCTCTTCGACAGCTTTCTGCGCCTTTTTTATAAAAAATGCCATGGGCTTATAATTCCCGGTGCGCAGCAGGGAAAAGATGATGTTGCGATAAATTTTAATAGTGCCCAGCTCCCGAATCAGGGTCTGATGCAATAGTCCTTTATAAATTTCAGATACAGTGTCGTAATCGGAGCCGGCATTTAGCACCGCCGCAGCGGCAAGCTGACCACTTTTGTGGGCGTAATAGATGCCCTCACCCAGCAGCGGATCGGCCAAACCGCAGGCATCTCCCAGAAGCAGAATGTTTCGATAACCCGGTTGCATCAGATAATTACCGTATGGAAGCGGGTGGCCCCTCATTTTTGAAATTTTATTTTCAGGTATCGACAGACTTTTAACAAACGTTTTGAAATAGTCCCTGAAATGAGGTCCAGCCTTTGTTTGCAAACCGCAGATCCCAACGATCTGATTCTCCGGACCCGGAAAGGACCAGGCATACCCCCAGGGTATGAATCCGAAATAGATTGCCGGCCAATCATAAAAACCCTGAAAATCCCGACGGGAAACGAACCCCTCGATGGCATAAGCCAGGCCCCTGTTCCAATTGCTCCTGATCATCCCGGTTTTCATCAGACCGGTTCGCACACGGCTCAGGGCACCGTCAGCGCCCAAAATGACCCGGGCCTTTAGCTGTTTTCCTTTACGGGTAATTACGGTGCTGCCGAGGGGCTCAATTTGGGCCACCCCATCGCCCAGGTGCAGTTTAGCACCTGCCTTTTGGGCCATATCAAGCCAGAATTGATCGTAAAGCTGACGATCTACCAGGTGGAAAGGAAAATCGAGCTGACCGCGAACCATTGGGCCGTGGCGGTTCCAGATGGCATATTGCCGGCTGTGGTAGTGAACAATGCCCCTGGATATCAGGGTTTCCCGATCAATCCGAAAAATTTTCTGTAATACCTTGAGTGTTTTCCAGGTAATGAGCCCGGCGCAAAGCTTGGATCTGGGAAATTTTTTACGATCCACAACCAGAACGTCCAGACCATTTTCGGACAGAACCTTGGCAGCCGAAGCCCCTGCCGGCCCGGCCCCCACCACCAGGATGTCACAGTCAAATGATGTTACCATGATAATTTTCTGCAGAGGCATTTGGGAATATCAGGAAATGATTACCCAGCGCCCGATTAAACCTGCAAGCCATGGATCTGTCAATGATAAAGCTTCCATAAGCATAGTACGCCGGAAACTTGAAGGGATGGGAGAGACACGGGGGGCAATTTGGATATAATATCCCGTGGCAAAATGGGTAATGGTGAATTATTATAGATACTATCAAGCCAAAGATGACAGCTCACAATTTGTTGTAAAATATGGATAATATCACAGGTTTTGACGGTCAGCTAATTTTGAAGATATGTAGGAGCGATCACTGAATTTTAAAATTCCAAAAAAGTTCAGATATACAGAAGAGATCAAAACCCAGGTAAAGTAAAATCGCAGGGCCAAATGACCCTGCTCAAAAGTTGGATTAGTGCGTGGAAAGGAGCTAATAATGTTTAAAAAATAGTTTCGTGCCAATACCAGCCAATCCAGCTAAGCCAGTGACTCAAAGGCGCATTGTAGCGGGACTTTTAGGGTATAATATAAATTAATGCACCAATTAATACCAAGACAAGGGCCAGCCACGACGAGAAAATCAGCATTAACTCTTTTCTCATTGAGATAGAATTCTTTTTTACCATCCACATAGAATAAATGATTACCTCTATATTTTTGTTGGATTTGCAATACCATAATCTTCTAACAACCTTATTTTATGCAAAAATTATGCAAAGTCCGTTGTCATTTTTTCTACTAATATTTTCAGACAGTTAGTTTAATTATAGGAGGAAGTAATACAAAGTATTGCTACATAAAAACCATAATCTGTGTGTAAAGTTATTCATAATAGGTAATATCGAGTTTCAGTCATCATAATTAAACTATCGTTAAACCTTGCTGAAAAATTCCTGAAACTCCTTTAAAACCGCTACTTCTTTTTCTAAAGGAACATCTCCGTCAAACATAAATTCCAGCAGAAATATCATTTTGTAATCCACAGCGGTGGTATCATACTTCTGATAGGATGTTACTTTGACATCTTTGAGCTTCAGATCTCCATGCTTTCCAAATAATCCGGTTCTGATCAAAATGAGTTTGATGGCCTCTTTGGCATCCTCGAGGTTTTCCAGGACAATTTCAATCTGATCCATTTTTTTTACCGCTTTGATGATTTTTTCGCCTTCAACTTTAATTTTCATATCACTATACTCCTATCATATTTTGATCGCAGCGCATTCACGAACTTTTAATAATACCCGCATCATAGAATATTTATACCGGTTCGATCAACTGAAATTTCATGGCCCTCTCCAGGGCCATTGACTCGTTTGATCCAGAGCCTTAGCTTTAAGATGTATCTTACTGCAGTCTATGTCAAAAAAGTATGTAACGTCCATCTGCAACCGGGATACAATCCCGTTAAAAAAAGGAATCCTCATGCTTAGAATATCAAAACAAACCAGGCTCAAACCTGTTCAAATTTTAAAACAGGCTGCCAATTACTTTGGAAAGGACGGACTGGGTTTAGAAGAAAAAGAACAGAACCCGTGCTGTGTTCATTTCGAAGGTGCCGGCGGCCATATATCCATAAACATAGTTGATGAAGACAAACACCGGGAGGTTGAGGTGGAATCAAGAGAGTGGGACTACCAGGCCAAACGTTTTTTAGAGAAAATATAAGGATTTTCGAGGCAGTGCATACCGGCTGTCGAACTGAAATAATACCCTGTAAGGTATCTTCACTTTTTTTCGACTATAAAGAAAAAACCACGGGAGACGAGAATGATTTATGAGAATTTTCTTGCCAATCTTTACATTGGTTCTTCGCAAAATGGCGTTTTAAAATCCTTTGACGTGTTTCACCCGGACGAAAAGGCTCTGGAGATCATAAACGCCTACCGTTCCGTGAGCCGGGAATTTCCCTCAACCGATCTGGAAGAGCAGGGAATGGTTCCGTCGGAACTCATGGATAAATTACGGCAAATCAATTTTTTTGGTCTTAATATCCCTGCCGCTTATGGGGGGGTTGGTTTGCGTCTCTTGCAATACTTAAAGGTGGTTGAAGAAGTCGTTAAAACGGATATGTCCCTGGGTATTACGGCTCTGGCGCATCTTTCAATCGGCACCAAGGGAATCGTACTTTTTGGTAATGAAGCCCAAAAAAAGAAATACCTGGTACCGGCAGCAGCCGGAGAGATGATTTTTTCCTACGCCCTTACAGAGCCCAAAACGGGATCGGATGCCCAAAACATCGAAACCACAGCAACTTTATCCGATGATGGCGGATACTACATTTTAACGGGACAAAAGACCTATATCACCAATGCAAACTATGCCGGCGGACTGACGGTTTTTGCCCAAATGGATCCGGATAAACCCGGTTTCATGGGTGCTTTTATCGTTGAGACCGCATGGAACGGAGTCAAGATCGGCAAGGAAATCCCCAAAATGGGACTAAAAGCAAGCTCCACGGCCACGGTCCAATTTAAAGATGTCCGTGTTCCCAAGGAAAATCTCCTGGGTGAACCGGGAGATGGGTTCAAGATCGCCATGACCATTCTCAATTATGGTCGGGTGGCTCTGGCGGCCGCATCCAACGGAATGATGCAACAATCTTTGGATGACATGGCCAAAAGATCCTCTGTCAGAACCCAATTCGGGGTTCCGATCAATCAATTCGAGTTGATTCAGGAAAAATTGGTAAAAGCCAGGGTAAATGGCTGGGTTGGATCTGCGATAACGGCGTTTACGGCGGGCCTGCTTGAGGATAATCCCCTGGCGATGGCGGCGATAGAAAGCTCCCATAGCAAACTCTTCGGTACTACAAGGGCATGGGATACAATTTATGATGCGATGCAGGTCGCCGGCGGTTCGGGATACTTCAGCACCCAGCCTTACGCAAAGCGTATGCGGGATTTCCGGGTAACCACAATTTTTGAAGGCACCACTGAAATCCACTCCATCTACCCCGCGCTTTTTCTGGCGCGCAATCTTAGCAAACGCGCACTGGATTACTCTAAACACAGACCATTGCAACTGTTATTTTTGCTAAAAGGAATGATTAAAAGGCCTCGCTTGAAAATAGTGATCAAAAAAAGCGGCACCCGCAGCGCCCTGCGCCTGGCCCGAGCGAATGCAAGACGAATTAACTTTATGATCCACGCCGGCCTTCTGCGCTATGGAGAGAAGATTTTTGAAAAAGAGTTTTTCCTTAGAAAAATTACCAACCTTAGTCTATACTTCTACGGGCTGCTTGCCGGACTGATTAAAATAGAAAATTCTGAAAAATCCGGCAACACTATTGATGAAGATCTCAAACTGCTCGCTTACTTTGCAGAGGAAGCCCGCGAAAACAGAGACCGAAACAGAATGCTGTTTTCATCCAGAAAAGAACGCCTGCATAAAGAAGTTGTAGCTGATATTTTAAGTGCCTAATTAGCTGTTTTTGAATTTCATGGTAATCAACATTGGTAACTTATTATATTGCCTAAATGGAAAAGAAGCTGGATGCTGGTTTCTGCCTGCCCGCCAGCGCGAGCCGCTCAGGCGAGGCGGGCGGGGATACTGGTTTTTAAAAGGTATTTATCCTCATTTTATCCAGCGTCAAGCATCCAGTATCCAGTATCCGCCCACTCTGACATAATGGACGGGTATGAAATAATCCGATTTTGTGTCTCACGGCACAGTTGATCCTTCACTGATTTTCTACAGCTCTATGTGATCGCCCGGGTTCATCACCGTTACTTTGGCAGATGTCTCCGCTTTCACCCGGTTGGCCCAGGCGTGGGGATCCTGTTTGATTACATCAAAGGTGTTGTAGTGAATGGGAATGACGTGATCCGGTTCGATCAGTTTCACGGCCCGCAATGCGTCATCAGGCCCCATCGTAAAATTGTCGCCGATGGGTAAAATTGCCAGATCGATTCCTTCTTCACCGATTAGCTTCATATCATAGAAAAGACCGGTGTCGCAGGCATGGTAAAGCTTTTTTTCCTGTAAATAAAACAAAAAGCCGCAGGGGTTGCCGCCATAACTGCCATCCGGTAAAGCAGAGCCGTGGAGGGCATGGGTCAGTTTAACCCGTCCCCAGGGATAATCAAATCCACCGCCGATATGCTGGGGATGAACGTTTTCGAGTCCCTGGCCCAGCAGCCAGTTTTGAATTTCAAAATTTGTAATCACCATCGCACCGGTCCTTTGGGCAATGTTTACGGTATCCCCCAGATGGTCTCCGTGACCATGTGAAACAAGGATATAGTCAGCATCGACCGTGTCGGCATTTATGGGTGACAATGGATTATCCGTGATAAAGGGGTCCGTCAGAAGTCTGCCGCCATCGGTTTCAATCAAAAAACAGGCATGGCTGTACCAGGTAACTTTAATCGACATATGAAACCTCCTTTGGGTTGCGGTTGGAGTCAGCGAATCGCGTTTTAATTTTGTATACCATAACGTCTTACGGTCGGAAAGCGTCCCTTGCATTATTTATCTCAACAACGTGTTGATTTGCCGAGATCCTCATAATGTGGAAACTAGAATCATGTCTCCTAAGCGTTTTTTATATTTGACCATCGTCGGGTTTATCTGCGGCATCCTGGCAATTTCGTGTGTGGGCTATCACCCCAGGGCCGATCTGGTGATTCACAATGGAACCATATACACTCTGGACGAAAAGCAACCCACCGTCAAGATGGTTGCCGTTGGCGATGGAAAAATCATTTTTGCCGGCAAGCAACACATGATCAGCAGCTGGATCGGGGCCCGGACGCAGGTTCTAAACCTGCACGGTAAAACCATGACACCCGGATTTATTGAAAGCCATGGTCATATCCTGTATCTAGGCTACGCTAAAATGATCCTGGATTTGAGTAGGGTAAAAAATTACGAAGACCTGGTTGCTAAAGTCGCTCGGACGGTAGCGCAATCGCAACCCGGTGAATGGATTGTGGGTCGCGGCTGGCATCAGAGTAAATGGAATCCCCCGCCCCGGCCGTTGGTCAATGGTTTCCAGACCCACCGGGCACTGAGCAAAGTGTCGCCCCAAAACCCGGTTTTTTTAAGCCATGCCAGCGGGCACGCCGGATTTGCAAATGCCAGGGCCATGGAAATCGCCGGGGTAAATCGGTCTACCAGTTTTGTTGAAGGCGGTGAAATTATTAAAACCGCTGATGGTGACCCCACGGGAATTTTTACGGAAAAGGCGCAGGCATTGATTACCCGGCACATTCCTGAAACAACACCGCAAAAAAATCGTAGGGCCCTCAAAATGGCCATCGATGAAATCCTGACCAACGGATTAACCAGCTTCAGAGACGCCGGTTCCGGCCGTGAAGCAATTGGCCTGTACCGCGAATTTTTAAACCAGAAAAAATTGAAAATACGGCTCTGGGTTATGATTGACGGCCAGGATCCATCCTTGCTGGCGGAGTGGTTCACCAAGGGACCCGAAGTTGGCACCGGCAATCACTTTTTGACGATTCGAGCGATCAAACTGTTCGCCGACGGCGCTCTGGGATCCCGCGGAGCCTGGCTGCTAGAACCCTATTCTGATCGCCCCCGGCACAGTGGTCATGCCACAATTTCCATGGATACTGTTTACAAAATTTCAAATAAAGCGCTGGCGCATGGATTCCAGCTGGCGGTGCACGCCATCGGCGACCGGGCCAATCGGGAAGTGCTGGACCAGTTCGAAACATCTTTTCAGGAAAACCTTACTGGGACCAAAGATCATCGCTTTCGAATCGAACATGCCCAGAAAAACGGATTGAGGAAGGTGCCTATGCATGGCAAAAACTGCTGCAGACCGGTGCCATTGTCATCAACGGCACCGATGCCCCGGTCGAGCCCATCGATCCGATTGCCTGCTTTTATGCTGCCGTGACTCGCCGCACGCTGGAAGGTGTTCCAGCGGGTGGATATGA
Source organism: uncultured Desulfobacterales bacterium (assembly GCA_947259865.1). The sequence goes on from CAMYNZ010000051.1 coordinate 17,982, forward strand.
ACCGGATCAGCGGATGACCCGACAGCAGGCCCTGCGGTCATATACCCTGGATGCCGCTTACGGGGGTTTTGAGGAGGATATCAAAGGATCCATTGAGACGGGAAAATTGGCTGACTTCACCGTGTTTTCGCAGGATTTAATGCAGGTTCCGGAAGACCGGATTCTCGAAACTCAGGTTGCATACACCATCATCAACGGGGAAATCGTGTATCAGAAAGAAAAAAAATGACCCCCTGCTGCCGCTTCAGGCTCAGGCATGGTAAACACCCGTTATTCGATTTCCGTTTCGATGTATGCGCTATGTGCTTGGATTATATCCAGTGAAAGGCGTGATTCTCTTATGAGTTCAACCGCTGCAAAGAGCAGGCACAGAATTGCCAGACAGGTTAACACCCATACAATTATTATCGCTGCTGATTTCCATAGATCCATGAGCCCGCCCAATAACCCGGCCAAAGACAACAGCCCTACGCTGAGATACAGGCTTACCAGGGCATTGCGAAAAAGCGTCGACCGTTTTGCGAGCAACCTGGCTGACGCAACTTTTAGACGGTCACGAGGTTTTTCAAGCAGATGGTGGAGCTCTGTATGAATCTGTCCGTAGCGCGTAGAGGTTGACATTATCAACAATGCCACTCCGGGCAGCAATAGCAACGGCGTTAACCAAATTTCCGTATTTTGCATTAGTTCCCTCCGCACCGCCGATGCGGGAAGATTAAAACGATTGCTGTATTGGAACGTTTATCCGCCAAAGAACTGTGGCGGGTTTATCCGCCAGCGCACTGTGGCGGATTTATCCGCCGGTAGCAAATCCAGGATACAGTGTCATCCCTCCGTCCACAACCAAACTTGTACCGGTGATGTAATCGGAATAGTCGGAAGCCAGCCAAACAACGGCTCGCCCGATATCTTCCGGTTCCCCGATTCGTTTATAAGGAACCAACTCCATAAGGGCCGCATACGCCTGCGGGGTTTCCCATGCCGCGGCATTAATAGGGGTACGAATAGCACCCGGAGCAACGCTGTTTACCCGAATCCGATAGGGGGCCAGTTCTTGTGCAATACTTTTCATCATCAGCATCACACCTCCTTTGGAAGCGGCATAATTCACATGACCTGCCCAGGGAATAATCTCATGGACCGAACTGATACAAATTATTTTACCCGCCGAGCAAGACACTGCCTCTACCACCCCACGCCGTTTGAATTCCCGGACCGCCTCCCTGGCACACAGGAATTGCCCGGTCAAATTTACGTTGATCACCAGATTCCATTGCTTCAGTGTCATTTCATCAAAGGCGGCATCCTGCTGAACTCCTGCATTGTTAATTAGGATATCAATAGTGCCGAATTCCGTATACATTCTTTGAAACATATCCCGCACCTGATCTTGATTGGAAACATCCGCCGGGTGGGCATAGGCGCGGCCATCACCTTTTCTAATCTCCTCAACCACTGCATTGGCCTGATCTTCGCCGTGCAGATAATTGACTACCACCGCCGCTCCGGATTTTGCTAACGCAATGGCAACGGCTTTACCGATACCGGAGTTTGCACCTGTTACCAGAGCTTTCTGTCCCTTTAATATTTGCTGGCTGGGACAGTCAGGTAGCGGCGTTTGAAAAGTTTCTGTTGCTGTTTTTATATTCATCGTTATTTGCTCCCTGAATAATATTCTCTGCTCGAGTGCAGCTACACTGAAAGCTATCTCAAAAACACATTTTATCCGTAAGATCTTTGGCGGATTAATCCGCCTACGGCGGTCTAGCCTAAAATGGCCTGCCCGCCTCGCCTGAGCGGCTCGCGCTGGCGAGCAGGCTGCGGTATCCCGCGGCTGGAAATGCTAATTAATCGCGGCAAGATGCCGCTCCCACTGTTCATATTGGATCGAGTACAATAAACACCATGGTTTTCAAAAATTGGTGGGAGTGGCTTCCAGCCACGAGGTGTGCGCCCCGCTTTCAAACCGCGGGGTGCATTGATGTATACCTTAATCAGTTTAGATTAGACATGTAATCCCGCATCAGCGGGGCCATTGAACGCAATCTACTATTTTTGAGATGGTATCTAGACTGATCCACCGGATTGCTGGATCAACTTGGCCACCAGACCGGTCCATCCGGTTTGATGGCTGGCACCCATCCCGGCACCGTTGTCGCCGTGAAAATATTCATTGAAAAGAATCAGATCCCGCCAGTGAGGGTTGTTCTGGAAAATTTGTTGTCCGCCATAAATCGGCCGTTGCCCTGCGTCGTTGCGCAGGAAAAGCCGCATCAGGCGTCGGGATAATTCGGTGGCTACTTCACCGAGGTTCAATAGCCGGCCGGATCCGGTAGGGCATTCTACTTTCAACGAATCGCCGTAGTAGTAATTAAACTTCTGCAAGGATTCGATCAGCAGATAATTGATGGGGAACCAGATGGGACCCCGCCAGTTGGAGTTGCCGCCAAAAAGGCCGCTTTCGGATTCGGCCGGCTGGTAGCTGATGGTGTGGGCCTGACCATCTACGTGAAAGCTGTAGGGATGTTCTTTGTGATATTTGGAGATCGAACGAATGCCAAAATCGGATAGAAATTCGTTTTCGTCGAGCATCAGCTGCAAGACACGCTGGATACGTTGTTGACTGACAATCGACAAAAGCCGCCGTGAATGTTCTCCAGGGGCTTTGACACAGGCCACATCACCGCTGTCTTGCAGATAAACCCGATTTTCAAAAAACCATTTCATCCGTCGCCTGAAGTCAGGCAGCATTTCCACCAGCTCGGGTTCAATCGTTTCGACCGCCAGCAATGGCATCAGCCCCACCAGGGAACGTACTTTTAACGGGATAGAATGGCCGTCGGGCAGATGCAGAGCGTCATAAAAGAATCCGTCTTCCTCATGCCACAGACTCAGACCGCCGCGATAATCACTGGTCATGGCTTTCGCAATTCGAAGAAAATGCTCAAAGAACTTGCTGGCCGAGTCCTGATAAACGGGATTTTCGATGGCCAGTTCCAGGGCTATTTTTAACATAACCAGACTATAAAACCCCATCCAGGCCGTGCCGTCGGATTGGTCCAGGTGCCCGCCGGTGGGCAGGGGTTTACTGCGATCAAAGACACTGATGTTATCCAGTCCCAGAAAGCCCCCCTGAAAAACGTTGCGACCTTCGGTGTCTTTTTTGTTCACCCACCAGGTAAAATTGAGAAGCAGCTTATGGAATATACTTTCAAGAAAATTGCGATCGGCCCGACCGCGCTGCTTGGCATCAATTTTATAAACCCGCCAGGCAGCCCAGGCATGCACCGGCGGATTTACATCGCTAAAGCTCCACTCGTAAGCCGGTAGTTGACCGTTGGGGTGCATGTACCATTCACGCGCCATCAATCCAAGCTGGCGCTTGGCAAAATCCGCGTCCACCAGGGCAATGGGAATGCAGTGAAAGGCCAGATCCCAGCCGGCATACCAGGGATACTCCCATTTGTCGGGCATTGAGAGGATGTCAAAATTATTAAGATGTTCCCAGTCGTGATTGCGCCCCTCACGGCGGGACTCTGGCACCGGTTTCATGGCCGGATCGCCGTGCAGCCACTGTTCGATGTTGTAGTAGAAAAATTGCTTGGTCCACAGCATGCCCGCTAAAGCCTGACGCTGAACCCGTTTTTGGTCCTCGCTTAACCCCGGATTCTGAATGGCGTTGTAGAATTCATCTGCTTCCGACTGGCGTTGTGCAAAAATACTGTCGAAGTCTTCAAACGGCTGGTTGAGGGGGATCTGCGACAGCCGCAAAGTGAAAATTTGGGAATCCTGCGCCGGGATGTCCGCAATGTAATGGGCGGCGACTTTGGTGCCTTTACCGTCGGGGCTCACCGCACCGGTTTCGTTATCGACAATATAACGGTGAAAAGCGTCTTTGACATACGGATTGCCGTTGGGGGAATGAAACAACCGTTCGGTATTGGTTTCATTGTCGGTAAACAACAGATCGGGCATCTTGTCGGCATAAAGATAATAGGTACCCGCGGCCGGGTGATCGGCCTTTACTGCTGTCACCCCGCGAGGCTCCTGAATTTCTGCCAGTCGGGGTTTTTCCGGCACATCACCCATCGGTCCGGAAGCATACCCCCAGCTCCAGGTATTACGGAACCACAACATGGGTAGCACATGGCAGGCGGCGGCTTGCGGTCCGCGGTTGGTAACCGAAATTTTGATTAAAATATCATCCTGATCGGCCTTGGCATATTCAACCAAGACATCAAAATAGCGATTATCGTCAAAAACCCCGCTGTCGATCAGTTCGTATTCAAGATCTTGGAAACCGCGCCGTTTATTTTCAGATACCAGTTGGTGATACGGAAACTCGTTTTGGGGATATTTATAGAGCATCTTCATGTAGCTATGGGTGGGTGAGCTGTCGAGATAGTAGTAATATTCTTTTACATCCTCACCGTGATTGCCCTCGGAACCGGTGAGCCCGAACAAGCGTTCTTTAAGGATGGCGTCTTTTCCGTTCCACAAGGCCGGGGCAAAGCAGAGATACTGATAACGGTCGCTAATACCGGCCAGCCCATCCTCGCCCCAGCGATAGGCCCTGCTGCGTGCATGATCATGGGGGAAAAAATCCCAGGCACTTCCATCTGCGCTGTAGTCTTCCCGCACCGTTCCCCAGGCACGATCGCTTAGATACGGGCCCCATTTTTTCCAATTTGCCTTGTGTTTTCGATAATCGTCCAGCCGTCGATGTTCTGCCGTTGATTTCATGGTTGAAGTCCTTTGGATCACAAGTGATGTCAATTAACCTAAGCATAGGGGATGGGCTGTCAAGAATAGTGAGGTAAATCGCGCAGGTGCAGGGATACGGTCGGTTGCCGTGTCTGATTTCCTGCCCTGCAAACCGGATGGTTGTTTGAAAAATTGAATGTAATCTTTGTTCACAAGCCCTGAAGAAATCATGGGACGCGCTTGTCCCTAAAAATTTGGTTTGAGATAACCACCCGCTGGATTTCCGATGTCCCCTCGTATATGGTAAAAACCCGGGCATCGCGATAAAAACGTTCCACCGGATATTCTCTGATGAATCCGTATCCCCCGTGAAGTTGAACGGCTCTGGCAGTTACACGGTTTACCATTTCAGATGCAAATAATTTAGCCATCGAAGCCTGCAAGGTGTAATTTTCTCCCCTGTCTTTCATGGCTGCCGCCGATAAGGTCAGCTGCCGGGCCGCCTCTATTTCCGTCGCCATATCAGCTACGATCCATCTAAATCCTTGAAATTTGGAAATGAGTTGGCCAAATTGCTCTCTTTCCTTGCTGTATCGTACGGTGGCATCCAGGGCCGCCTGGGCTACACCGATTGATTGGGCGGCAATGCCAATCCGGCCGCCGTCAAGACCGGTCATAGCGATCTTAAAACCATCTCCTTCCTCCCCCAGCCTATCTTTGACCGCAACCCGGCAATCCTCAAAAATTAGATCGGTCGTATCTGAGGCCCGCAAACCCATTTTATCTTCAAGATTACCGGCTACCATTCCTGGATTGTCCTTTTTTACGATAAAGGTGCTGATTCCCTTGTGACGTTTGTCTATGTCGGTTTTCGTGGTCACAATGACCAGCCCGGCATTTTTTCCGGTTGTGATGAACCGCTTGGTTCCGTTTAATATATAGTAATCTCCGTCCCGTTCGGCTTTTGTGGACTGCGCGACAGGATCCGATCCCGCGTGGGGCTCGGTCATCGCGAATGCCCCCAGAATTTCTCCGGATGCCAGTGGTTTCAGATAGCGTTCTTTTTGATCCTCGGTGCCGTAGCGCAGAATGCTTTCGCAGACAATCGAATTATGAACCGACATGGCAACAGCAGTCGAAGCACATGAATAGGCGACCTCGCTCAAGGCCAGAACATAGCTGACGGTGTCTGCGCCTGAACCGTTATACTCGGGCGGTACCATCATCCCCATAAACCCTAGTTCTCCGAGTTGCTTTAAAATTTCGACTGGAAACTCTCTACTTTTGTCACGTTCGATAGCGGATGGCGCAATTACTTCTCTTGAAAAATCCCTGACCATGGTCTGGATCATCAATTGCTCGTCATTAAGCTGGATTGACATCGTTTACTCCCTTCATGATTCTGTAAAATCTAAGGAACATAAAGCACAACAATGAGAACCGCTTCGCTTTTGCCGGTATTTTTCAACTTATGCCGTATCCCGGAGTTAAAGTGAAGTGCGTCACCGCCTTTCAATTTGTTGACATGCTCGCCAACAATGACCTCGACCTGACCTGACAGAACAAATACGAATTCTTCCCCTTCATGCTGATACTCTGTACCTTTATGCTCCGTCAGGGCTTCTATTTTAACTTTAAACGCCTTCAGGTGTTTGTTCTCGGCTCCTGGGGTCAGGGTGGTGTAGGCATAGTTGTCGGTACGCTTCGTAAAGGCCTTTACGCGACTTTTCAATGTGGATTCTTGCTCGGCCAGCAAATCACCCGAATCTATCTTTAATCCTCTGGAAATCTGTAAAATCGCCCCGACCGGCGGTATGAGCTTGCCGGCTTCGACATCCTTCAGGTAGTCGATGGAAAAACCGGTCTCATTTGCCAGATTATTAAATGTCAATTTCTTGCCGATCCTGGCTTTCTTTATCTTTCTGCCAATAGGGATGAGTCTGTCCGATTTTCTGCGCGGCATAATACCTCCTTATGGTTGTTGATAAAAATGTTCCTGAGCCTAGAAAGTGTTGCCCGATCACCTGATTTCCTGCCATACCAACCGGGGAGTTGTTTGAAATCGTGTGTTTCGCCCCCGGTTGCCAGTGCACCGTTTGAATCACTGACGAACTTTTGCCTTTATCCGCCTATGAACTTTGGCGGATTTATCCGACGGAGGACTTTGGCGGATAAATCCCGTGCAGGGCGCGGGGTGGTCGTTGACCCTGCTAGTGTTATCGGGAATTGTATATCCATATAATGAATTTTCCTGGCATCAACAAGGATAAAATTATTCTGGAGATCCGGTTGCAACCAGGTATTGTTAGGTGATTTATGCCGGGGACGGAATAGAAGTGCCGGGTAACAAAGTTTTGGGGTAGCAGCGCCGGTAGTCGATAGCGCCAATCGGTATTACAGACGGGGATATTCAGGTTAGCCGGTTTGTCCCGCTTATAGCGGGATTTAGCCCGCAATAAAAAGGAATGCATCCGAATTTTAATCCCGCTATAAGCGGGAGCAACGGGCTCAACGGGTTAACCCATTTCTTTTGTGAGCATTTTGCAGAGGCCTTTGGCAAAAAACCCCTTCTATATTAGTTTTTCTATTTCTGCACCTTTTCTAAGTTCAATAAGATATACGCCGACTTGTTCCTGTACCTTCTTTTGTTTGAGATGTTCCTCGAGCCGTTTTTGTATCTCTTCATATCCGATTTTTCTTTCAGGCTTTTTTTCGACCAATTTTATTATATGATATCCAAAACGAGTTTGTACAATATCGCTGACCTCATTCGGCTCTAAGGCAAAAGCCACGTCCTCAAAAGGTTTGACCATTTGTCCGCGCTTGAAAAAACCCAGGTCCCCGCCATTGACACTGCTGGGTCCCTCGGAGGATGCTTTGGCGAGTTCAGCAAAGCCCTCACCATTTCTTAGTTTTTGCTGAATCAACTTTATTTTTGTCTGGGCTTCAGCTTTCTGGGCCTCATCGGCTGCAGGGTCAAGCTTGATCAAAATATGGCTGGCTCTGATTTCCCCGGGTTGTTGGAATAACTGTGGATTGGCAGTATAATATTGCTTGCTTTCATCAGCGCTGATAACTATTTTATCCGCAATCTGATTATCGATGAGTTTTTGGATTGCCAGACGTTGTTTTATCTGTGCTTTTAAGGTAACCTCGGTCAGTTTCATGTTAGAAATGGCTTTTATAAATTGATCTTCCGAGGGAAATCTTTGTTTTATTGCCGCAACTTCTTGCATCATCTCCTGGGGCTGGACGACAATACCTGTTTTTTGGCTTTCCTGGTAAAGCAGTTCCCGGTTAATGAGACTTTCAAGGATTTCGATTTTTAATTTTTCAAGTTGGGAATCATTGATCTGTCTACCTTCACGGGTGACCCGATCGATATACAGATTTAATTCCCAGTTATACTCATTTTTAGTAATTATCGTTCCGTTGATCACAGCGGCCTTTTCTAAAGCAGGTTTTTTTTCTTCTGCTGAGGCAGCCGCCGCACCAATCGTCAATAGTACTATTGTAAAAATTATAAATATTGGTTTAGCATAACAATTCTTCATTAATTTGTCTCCCGGGTAAAGCAAAAAAAAGAGCTCGACAGAGCCCTTTTTTCAATTTGACAAAATGTCACTCCGTAATGTGTGAGTATTGCAATTTATTATAACATTGCTTTCAATTTAGTATATATAAATAACACCAAATATTGGTGAAGTCAACGACCATCCCGCATGCGGTAAAGAATGACTTGCCTTCGCCGCCCGGGACGGAGAAAGGCAAAGGCACTTCGTTGCTTTAAACAACGTACCTGCAACCGGGTGCTTGGCGCCCGACTTGTAAGACAAAAAATGTCCCGGATCCTGAATAAATTATCAATGGCCCTGGAGGGTAAAATGTTACGACGAATTTTGGTGGTTTTCGGAGGTTTTATTATCATAGGTACTTTAGGAGCCTATCCTGTGGAGGCCGGATTTGCTGACGTGTTAAAAAATATACAAAAAGCATTAAAAGGCGGAAAGTCTCTTAGCGAAAAAGATATCATTCGAGGCCTCAGGGAAGCTCTGGAAATTGGTGCGGCAAATGCGGTAAAAACTGTGTCTGCAATCGATGGGTACTACAAAAACCCGAATATTAAGATCCCATTGCCGGAAAATATTCAGAAAGTTAAAAAATTACTGACAAAAGCCGGTCTGGGTTCCCAGGTAGGTGCATTTGAACTCAGTATGAATCGGGCGGCCGAACGGGCAGCACCCCAGGCAAAAAAAATATTTTGGGACGCCATCAAACAGATCCGTTTCTCGGACGCCAAGCAAATCCTCAAAGGTGCCGACAACGAAGCCACTCTTTATTTTAAGGACAAAACTTTCAACCAACTCGAAAAAACCTTTAAACCGATCACCCGCAAAGCGATGACCGAAGTCGGGGTCACCCGTCATTACCAGAATTTAAACGACCGGATGCGTAACATCCCCTTTCTGGACAGAATGAGCTTCGATCTTGATCAATATGTAACCGAAAAGGCGCTCGACGGCCTTTTTTTGATTCTGGCTGAAGAAGAAAAAAAGATTCGGCAAGATCCGGCCGCCCGGGTCACAGATATCCTCAAGAAGGTTTTCGGCAAGAATTAAACTTTGCTATTTAATTCTTGATGGCAAACCGGACAGTTCCGCAATTTCACTCATCATACGATCGATAAAAGAGTTTACAGACACTCCGGTCTGAATATGAAATTTCTGGCCGAAATTGATTCGAACCAAAGAATGCCAATTTTGCCGGGTATAACTGATACCCACCGGGATGAAGGACAGCGATAGCCGGGATAGGAAGAACTTGACCATACCCACATGACCCGGGCCCATTACGTTGTTATAATAGGTGCCTTCCGGAAACACGACCACACCTTCTCCTTTTTCTAAAAAATCTATGGTGGCCGTCAAAAATCGCCGGCTTTCAAGAGGACGTTTTCTGTTCAATGGTATGCCGCCCAGTGACGTCACGAACCAGCTGCCAAGCGGATTTTTGAACAACTCATGCTTGGCAACATAGTAAAGACGCCTCGGTGTCGCCAGCGCCAAAAGGGGTATGTCCTCCCAGCGCTGATGCTTTGGCAGGAGTATAAAAGCCGTTTCAGCCGGTAAATTATCCAGACCGCTGACAACCACCCGAAAAAAAGGGGTAAGCAAATATTGGGCGACAATTCTGGTAATGCGATAAACCCACTCATTCCTCCCGAGAGAGGTTTGGGCTGGCTGTGACCTGGTTTGATTGTATTTAGGCATAAAAACAGAACTGAATAGTGATAATTTTTTTCTGAGTTAAAAAAGCGTGGGAAAAATAGTCAACACTGCTGGCTGGGTGCGACATCTCAGCAACAAAATGGTTATTTGAATCCGAACATCAGTCTCCGCTCGTTTGGGCCGTCACGGACCACAACATCATCCTGGCCAATCTGTATGATGCGAAATCCCTCAATCGATTCGCCTTCCCGCATAATACTGCCATTTATAACCGCGATCCGATTATCAGGATTTTCCGACCATGAAATCGCCTGAAGTTTTAATTTTGAATCTTCAAGCGGTTTAACCGATATCGGATTTGAACCCAAAATGTTGGACGGCTGGCTTGATTGGGTCGATTTAAAGGACCTCGTTCTTTTAACAGAAGTGGCCGCTTTACGGGATACTTTCTTTTTAGACCTTTTTTTTTGATAACGGACGGCTGGCTTCGGCATATCAGACGGCAACTCTTTAACCCGGGGCGGTACTTGCTTTTGTTTTTCAGGTTGCCGGGTAGAAGCGGTTTTTTTAATTATCTTGTCCGGTTGGTCGGGAACTGAAATGGAAACAGAATTGCGAGAGTCGGGAAATAATGGGAAGTGCAGCAGCCATGCGGCGGCGGCCAATGCAATCAGAACAGTAAAAATCCAAAAACTTTTATGCAAACGCATAAACCGTTTGGCCCGTCTGCCAAGGGTCTGTCGCGTAGTCAATTTTCGGGCCCCGGGATGCGTACCACTTTCGTCCGGCAAATCGTGCTCAAGCTTTTTTAAGGCTTTTAATATAGTGCTCAATTTTCAGATTACCTGTCTTTAAGCCCTTGATCACCGCGAGTGTTCTAGATTGCAACAATTTCAGCAGCCATTCATGTCACTGACGGTTGATATGAGGTATAGCCAGTGACTTTTTTTCGTTGTACAGAACGATTTTGGTCAACGGTCCGACTATTCCATCGGGTCTAAGGCCGTTCTTTTTTTGAACCTGCCTTACTGCCTGTTTCGCGAAATCATCATAAACAGGATTGATATCGATACGGCTGGGAAGCTGTCAGGGGAATCGTGCCCTTGTATGCAAAGAAATTTTTCCAGGGTATATAGACGGCACCGGGACAATACGGTTTTAGTAATTCGGTTGGCACTACGATAATTTCTTTCACAGTGGCCTTGCTGAGGGTAATATTGTTATTTTCGATTCTATGGATATTTAAATATCCCGGTGATTCCCATGCAGGTAGAGCAATCTCCAAAACAGCCGGCAGATTTAAGGATTTTATCAGGTTAAAATCACATCCCAGACGCTGTACTTGAAGGCCGTTTTGTTCTGCGGCGAGTCTAAAAAAAGCGTGGTCATCTTCAAGGCTGTGCAGCGCCGGTGCTATTTGTGCATCTGTTTGCCACATTTCCAGCACCGTTTTATAGGCCAGCTGCCTTGATGAGGACACATCCATGTCTTCTAAAAACTCCAGAAATTTGTCCACAGTTGACGGTTTCGTCGCGGATACCGGTTGCATTTCAAGCGGTGCAAAACTTGCGGTGGCGGGTCGCGTCTCACCAGCATCACCCGGTGGAGACGGCGCGGGGCCGTCAATATTAGGTGTTTTTAAATTGGCCTGCTTAAAAAGCGTTCCCGGGTTATAGGACCCGGTCAGATAAAAAAATGTGATAAACAGCACCAGGCTTAATAGCGAAAAAATGATGGATGCCTTTTTCCAGTCCAGCAGGCCGATATGCTTGGCGTCTGCTCTTCCAGCCAATTCCAGTATGGCGGTCCGGGTAATATTAGCGGTAATCTTTTTCTGGTTGAGAACATAAGCCGTAAGTAAAGCGCGGTCACAGACAACATTGATTAACCGGGGTATCCCGGACGAATATTTATATATGGCCCGATAGGCTGCCCGCGTAAATTGAACCACCGGTTTTTTAGAAGCGATATGAATACGGTGGGCAATATATTCTTTGACCTCTTTAAAGGTCAGCGGCTTTAGATTACAATTTAAAGTAATTCTTTGGCCTAATTGTCTGAGTTCATGAGAATCCAGCATATCTCCCAGTTCGGGCTGTCCGACCAGAACTATCTGTAAAAGCTTGAACTTGGTGGTTTCAAGATTGGAAAGCAGTCTTATCAGTTCCAAAACATTGACGGCCAGGTTTTGGGCCTCATCAACCAAAAGTACAACATTTTTGCCTTCGATCCTTTTCCCCATCAGATAGGAATTTAGAGTGTCAATCAGCTCTTTGGTATTATCGGCATCGAATGAGAGCCCGAACTCTTCATTAATCGACATTAACAGCTGTTTAGGACTCAGTTTGGGATTGAAAATATAGGCCGAATCCGTATTCTCGTCCAGGTTTTCAAGAAACACCCTACAAAGGGTAGTCTTGCCCGTACCGACTTCGCCGGTGATGACCACAAAACCATCGCCCTGAGAAATGGCATACTTCAGGTGGGCCAAAGCCTCTTCATGACTTTGGCTCATAAAAAAATACTCAGGATTGGGTACGAGTTTGAAGGGTCTTTCTTTGAAAGAGAAGAAATTTTGATACACTTCAACGACTCCCGATCATCTAAGACTCATAAACAAAGTCGGGTTTTACTCACCAAAGGTGCTGTATTGCGCAGATATCCCGCCCATCAGGCCTAACCTCGCATGATTTCACGGATGGTTTGAACAACCCATGAAACCCCGTGTGAGAAATCATAGTAAAAACAGTAGGATGTGTCAAGAAAGAATACCATCACATGCTTGAAACACACATTCTCATTGGAATAGCAAAATGATTGGAAAAAACCAACACCGTTCAATGGATTTTTTTGCGATTAATTAGAAATGCAGTTTACTGACAAAACGGATGCCGACCATTTCGGGAAACCTTTGCCCTGGACCCGGCCAACCCACCTTCGCTTGTTGATAAGGCGTGATTGAGAACCACCGACTTCTTCCACTGCTGCCCACAGATATACCTTTTTACCGGTTTCACTGGACAGCTCCATTCTGATTTCAAGCATATCACATGGCCTGCCTTTATTCACCCAGCCTCTCACGAGGAGTTCGTCATCCTTTTGAAAGACATTGATATCAATTTCGTAACCGGCGTAACTGCTGCTGGAATGTTCCACACGACCGGAAATTGCCGGCCCGGTCTGAAAGTTGACTGGGGCAACCGGATTATTGAATGGGGCGCGGTGGATGGCGGGGACGTCATTTGGGCTCGAACGAAATCGGTTGATAAAATTGTCAATATAACCGTTGCTGTAAAGATATAAAATGCCGACGGCCAGATGCAAAAGCGCGGCAAACAAAAGACCCTCAACCAGGGTAATGGAAAATCCGCCACGCCGGCGTTGATTCAAATTTGATGTCATGGTAAATAATTGCCAATAATCTGATATTTAAGGAAGATACCGCAAGGGCAGGGCTGGAAGATAACAAAAGAATTGCGTCGTACAGGCAACCCTGCCGCCCTATCCGCTGCAGTTCGGATTTAGGCCAGTGGCTTTGCGTCCCACTTTTTCAAGTGGTTTGCCTTTATCTAGAAATATTCTAATATGTCTGGGTAGTTATCGTCAAGTGAAAAATATTCGCATTTTTGCTATCCGTGACGTATAGTTAGGCGTGTGGCCAGTGTGTTGAACGAAGGAACGATTAAAATCGAAACCTATTGTTGAAGATCGATATATGCGGGGGATCCTGTCCAAAACAATTCCCGCAAAATCAAAATTTACAGCAAAGCGACCGGAAAATAATTATGAGCGAGTGGATTCCATTTGAGGAAGGAAAATACCGGGTTGAAAGGGCTTTTTTAATAACTCCGGATTTAAAGGCTGCGCCGTTGGAGAATGCCTTTATTGAAATTTATGCGGGTCGGCAGGGAAAACGCCATATGAAGGGCCGCAGTTTTGTCCGCAACATTCTTATCGTCCATTTGCTTGAAGATTCGGATGATATCGATCTGATTCTGGATCTGGGAGGCACATACAAGTACCTGCTAATAAATCCTGAACTAGAAGCCGGTAAGGTGTTTTCTCCCCAGATTAAATCCACCCTTCAATTTTCACCGAGCCGGGCCTGGAAGCAAATTCCGCAAATAGAATTCGAAAATCTGATATCCGACCTGATATTGGTGACAGGATGAACGAGAAGCTTTCTCAAAACTAGTAGATCGCTTCAAGTATTATTCGAGCCTTTCGGCCGTAACAATCATCCTGTTGGTCATGGTGCCATAATCTCCTTCCGACTCTCGCCGGATAAAATCGCGTTTGCAGGTGATATTTGAAAATCCGGCATGACCCAGCAGGCTTGATATTTTTTCGGGACTATACAACTGGGTGCAGTAAGTTTTTTCACGGATAATCCCCTTTGATACTGACGATACTTTTTCCCGGCAGTAAATTATATTATGCCCCAGTTTTCTCGTCCGCGAAACTTCGATATCATCTCCCACCTGGTGCCGGGTGTACGGTTTAAATTTACGCAGCACATAATCCGGGTTGGGGACATCAAGGATTAACTGGCCGTTGGGTACAAGAAGCCTGAAAGCCTCTGATAGAATTTTCTGGTTTTCTTGGTCCTGGACAAAATAGCCGAAGGAGCTTCCCATAATAATAATTACATCGAATATCTGATTATACAGGCCCAAACAGCGGGCATCACCCCGGATGAAGAAAGTATTGAGATTTTCTTGCCGGGCTCTCTGTTTGCCAAGATGAATGAGGTATTCCGAATAGTCAAGTGTCGTTACCTTTACAAAACCCCGTCTTGAGAGTTCCAACGCATGACGCCCCTGGCCGCCGCACAAATCCAAAATCGGCGACGATTTGTCTAAACCCAGTGTTTTTTCCAAAAAATCGACTTCCCGGATGGTCAAATCTTCATTACACACCGAGCGGGCATCGGTCAGCAGATAGATGTCGTCAAAAATATCCTTCCACCAGTTTTTATTAAATTCAATACCCATGCTGATATCCCCGGTTGTCCGGTTTTTATGCCGACCGGCAATGAAATAGGTTACAAATGATCCTGGAAGTCTCGCCTGAGCACGTATGCTAAATTTTTGAAATCAATTTCCCCCCGGCTCAATACCGCGGCAACAAACTCTTTTAAGTTTTTTTGCCCGTAGCGTTGATAAAGATCTAAAAAACGCTGCAGGCCGATTGTATAACATAGTTGGTATCCCGGATTCAAAGGATATTTCCGCACGGCCGAAATCGCATCCGTTGCATCTATACCGGTTTTGCCAAGATAGCCGGCAGCCATTTTTAAATCCATGGCGCCGGTCTGAAGGCCTAAATCCACTTTGCCCCTTATGGCCCGCCACAACCGGCGGCGCGCCACAAGCAATCGTTCTCCGGGGGAGTTAAAATAACCTGTCTGTTGCATGATTTCCTCAGCGAAACACGCCCAGCCCTCATAAAAAAGAGGATGCTCAAGAGCGCGTCGGATGGGACTGTCATGCGTCCAGCGATAAGAATCCAGCAGGTGATGGCCCGGGTAAGTCTCGTGAGCAGAAAGAATTCTGTATTCGCGTTGATACGCTTTGCGGGCTTCACGCATGTCATCGGCATTGATAACATAGAATATACCGCCGGTTGGCGGGTGTTTAGGCGGTATGCTGTAACTCGAGGCAGTTCGGGTGGCCGAAAGATAAGCCGGCACCGGTTCCACCCGGACCGGGCATGTCCGGAACAGATCCGCGGATATCAGCCCATTGTCCAGGCAATGTTTGGCCAGACGGCTGACCTCTGTCCGGTAGAGACCCAGGAGACCCTCCCGGCCGATTTCAGGTAATGGAATTTTATCGAATATAGTTGAGCGGGATAAATCTCCCGCGGGACTTCCGCTTAAATCGCTTATTAGAGCCTGCATTTCATGGATTTCTTGATCCAAAATATGATTTATATCCGAGAGCTCCTGTTTGCAATTAAGATGAAAATCGACAATTCGCTCCACCAGCGCTGTCGATAAGTGAAAATAGCTGCGGGTGTCGACTTTGAGCAGCGTATATTCAAACCGATCCAGAGCCGCCAATGCTGTATTCAGCGCCGGTACCTGCTGTTGCAAAAAGGTCAGGTAACTGCGGGTGGCATCAATCATTTCCAGGCCAAGTTCTCGAAATAAAACAGGAACTTGTTTGAGTACCCTCCCGGCATTATCAAGAAAATCCGGGAGCCCCCGGGCCCGATCGTGCTTAATTGCAGGATCATGAGAATCCATTGCTTCGGCCATGCCGATACACGCAACGGTTAGGTGCAGTGTCGGCTGTGTTTCCCAGGCCCTGATTTCGGTCAGCTGTTCGATGAGGGTGCGGGTGACCCGTTTTACAAGCGATAGGTCAATATGGGCTTCAATATCAGACGAGGCGGGTTCAGTCTCTTCGGCAAGAAAAAGCGCGGCCTGTCTTTCGACAGCGGCCAGCTTTTTTACCATATCTGAGATGGCATCTTCATTAAAACGATCCCAGGCGTTAGGGTTCAAATCTTCCGGCGGCACCTGGGGGAAATAGTAAAACTCGTCACTGGTCGATGCTATCGGAAAATGTTGGGCAACAATCTCGAACAACTGAAGGCCTATATTTTCAACTGCTGATCGATCCATAGACGTGATGATCCAAGAAAGGGAATCGGGGTGAAAGCAAAATAATTGAATCTATTTAAAGATCCACCGGCATGACAAAAGAAATGCTAAAATTTCTCGATATCATATTCGGCAAGAAAAAAACAGCGCCGCCATTGGCTCTGTTTTGGAGGGAGGGAAATCAATTTATTCGGGTGGGTCCATGTAGAGGCGTCTGCGTTCCAGCTTTCTTTTTATTCTTGCTTGAACGGGTCTTCTACGATCAATTCCGCTTCGGCGATAACGCAGCCAGCGGCGCTCTGGAAAATGGTTTTTGGAAGAGCGTTGTCGTCTGTCAATTACTGAGCGTCTGCCGCCCCTGTCCTTCGAGGATAATTGCTCCTCGTCTGTCGGCCCCATAGCAACTCCTTAAACTAGATTGAAGAAGTAATTACCCCAATCCACTGGTATTTAATTGCTGGTATATACGATGACGTAATTTTAACAGTATTTTGAGGCGATGTAAAAGTTTTTAACTGATTGACAAAATTTGTGCAAAATTCATGCAAAATTATCAGTTGGCACAAATTAATATTAATTGCAATGACTTATGACCACCATTATTAGTTGGTCAGCCCGAGTGTGAAAGAATTTCCCCATTTTGTGGAAAACTTTTTCACAAAATATAGGGAACTTTCGGTGGTATTTGAAACTATCGGTTGACTCTGTTAATAAAAATAGGGGATTTGCAGATCATAACCGCTTGCACAAAACCCAGGGTTCACAGGCACAACGCTTTCAGGTATCGGGAAGGAAAATATGAAAATTAAAAATTCTCAAAAACTCACGGATCAAAAATGGCTGAACATGTTTAATATAAGCTATATAAATAAAAACGGAAAAGATAAAATCTGGCAGGTTGCTTCCCGAAAGAAAAAACCTAAATGTGTAACGGGTAATTACAGCATACCGGATGCAGTGGTCATCGTACCCTATCACACCTCCCGGGAAAAAATCGTCATAACCAAAGAGTACCGGGTTCCCCTGGCAGATTACGAATACGGCTTTCCGGCCGGACTGGTTGATACGGACGAGAGCATTCAACAGGCAGCACGCCGTGAATTAGCAGAAGAAACGGGGCTTAGGTTAACTCGCTTTTTAAAAGTGGGTCCGCCGGTTTATTCTTCTGCCGGAATGACCGACGAATCAGTTTCTATGGTATATGCTGAATGTGAGGGCGAGCCGACAACGGCGCAAAATGAAGGAACGGAAGACATCGAAGTTATTTTTGTCTCTGCCAGGGAGGCTTCGCGACTGTGCGCCCAGGGTTCTAATAAATTTGATGCAAAAGCATGGCTGGTGCTCTTAAATTATTCTGAAAGCGGGCGTATCTAAAACCGTCTTCAAAACCACGCCCGAGGCGGACAAGCCTCAGATTATGGTGAGGGTCTAAATAACGATCCCAGAACCGCGCAAATCAGTATCAACAAAAAAGCCGCCAGCCATTGATATACGGGCAGAAATAAAATCACCAGGGCACCCTGGGCGTCCAGATGGATGAAAAAAGCATCAACCAGTATTACCGCCGCGGCTAACACGATTATAACGGTGCCGATAAAGGCAATCGTCATTGAAGTCGAATTGTTGCGGCAGAAATAAAGGATAAACGCTAACACCAAATAGGGTGACACAGCCCAGAGCATAAATCCGAATAGGGACAGATAACCGGAAAGGTTTCTATAAGCATAGTTATCTCCCCAAGGTTGAGCGGCATAAACCATGGCGACAACCGTAAAACCTGTTGCCAGAATTAAGACCCCATAACCGGATCTATAAAATTTAACGGTTCTCGATTTGAGACGGCTTTTCATATGTTTGTGGCGTAAAGCAGCATTGGTGCCGATTATTTTAGGCGCTGGGCCTTGCGTATCACAACCGGTTGGATGGGAACATCACTATAAGCACCGCGCGGTCCCGTTTTCATTCCGGCGACGGCATCAACAACATCCATACCTTCGAGCACTCTGCCAAAAACAGCATACCCCCAGCCCCGTGAATCTTTGCTTTTGTGGTTTAGAAATTCATTGTTAGCAATGTTGATGAAAAACTGGGCGGTGGCACTGTCCGGATCCGCGGTACGTGCCATGGCGATGGTGCCGCGATCATTTTTCAGGCCGTTGTCCGCTTCGTTTTTTATCGGCATTTGGGTGGCTTTGGACTTCATCTCGGCAGTCAAACCGCCGCCTTGAATCATGAAGTTGGGAATCACGCGGTGAAAAACGGTATCATTGTAAAATTCAGAATCAATGTATGCAATGAAGTTTTTTACCGTTTCAGGGGCCCGGTCTGGGTAAAGTTCAAGAATTATCTTTCCACTGGAAGTCTCCAGAATTATCTGCGGGTTTTCAACTACTTTTTTTTCACATCCGCCCAGCGCGCAGACCATTGCAACTGCGGCAAGGGTACTGTAAATTTTATGGCTCATATTCCAACTCCTGTCTAGATTTAAAGTTGACTAAATAAGGCTTCCCAGCAGTATTAAAATTGAAGCCATGGAAAAAATTGCCGGACAGAGTTTGTAGGGCAGAAAAGCGACCCTGAATCCTGTAAACAACGAGATGACCGACAACGTGTTAAGCATTACAAAAACAATCCGGTAGATGGACTTGGATATCACACTGGTGTGGTCCAGATAAGTGACACAGGAAACGACAACGGCGATGAAGATGAGCGCTACACCTTCGGTGATCCATTCCATCGTAATTATTCTTTTATTATCGACAGATATGTCTCCGAATTCCCTGACGACCGACCGGGTCGGGAACAGATGGGCCAGACCCCAGAAAATCAAAAAGAAAGAACCTGAATAAAGTAAAACCTGATTCACCATAAGATATCCGTATTTTTTAGTGCAGTGGCCGTATCATACTAGAGGCCGGCTTTTTGTTTGACCGCCTTGATATCTAATTTTTTAAACCAGGGTACAAGGTTGACCCAGATATCATGAAAACCATAACCGCCCTGGGTCATTTCCCGTAAAGCTTCCTCCTTCGACCATCCCTGAACGGCAACCCGATATACCGCCGAAATAGTCCCCGTCCGATCTGCACCATGCTGACAATGGACGAGAACCGGGGTTCGTTTCGGATTGCCGACAATCATTAAGAATCTGATAATTTCCTTTTCTTCCGGGTGCCAGGCTTTCATGTATATGTGCTCGTATGCCAATCCGGTATCGCCAATTTCTTTGCGGTCCGAATGAAATGAGCGCAGATTTACAATGGTCTGGATACCCATTTGTTTTAGATTTCGCATACCCTCGGCAGAGGGTTGGGCACTTCTATAAAGAGAATCTGACACCTTGTGCAGGTTGGGAACACCGGCCAGCGAAACCGGCTGCGCCCAGGTCCCCGGTCTGTTCCCGGGGGCCGGTCCCGCGGCCAGCACCGGTGCCTGGAGAATCAACAGCAAAACAATAACAAACAACCATTTCATATTTTACTCCCGGGTCAGTTGAAACAATTTCGAGGGTAACATTGCTCAATCGGGCCGGAAAATTCAGGTGGAGAATTTGAATAATGATTTTTCCGGATCAGGCGATTGACCTTTTTGTTCCGCAATCCAGGCATCATAAGTTGCCTGCATTTGCCGGATGTGTTGGGCAATATGGTTTACATAAATATTCAACCAGTCATCCAGAGTCATGATTCCGCCTTCGGGATGATTAATTGTGTTGGACCATGCCGACGCCGGCAGAGTTTCAATCAAGTTGTAACTCATCTGCCTGAGAAGCTTAAATAATTCTAAAGCATCTTGAGCACTTTGTTCCTGGTATTGCAAAGAGATAGCCCACTGGTCTTCATCGTAGGCCATTATGGATTTTCCCGATTCAGCGATACCGCACCTGCAGCGAATATAGCTGTTGGTTTCGCTATCGGCCAGGTGCAGAATTATTTCGTGAATGCTCCACCGTTCGGGCCCGGGTTTATATTGCCACATTTCTTTGGGAAATTTTTCCAATGCCTCATCGAGCTGCTGATTGGCAGCCCCGTATGAGATTATTTTTTGTTTTCGTTCCTCGGGGTTCATGCGGTACTTCTTTCTCTTTTTAAGATGGTAATCCATTTATCTTTTGAACGATTTATCATGCTTGGCAATAAAACCCATTATTTTATCCGGGCCAATGATCAAAACCACACCGATAACGAGTTTAACGGCAGGGCCAATGAGTATGGTCCACCGTTGTTGCTGGGTTCTTAGATGCCCGGGTATTTCATCTATTCTTGCATAGTAAAATCCTACATCCATGGCTAACTGGATAAGTTGAGGCAGAGCCTGTGCAAAGATAAAGATACCCAAAACGATAAAGGCTGTACGCGCAGTTTGTTCCGATACAGAGATGTGAATACCACCTTCATCAGCCCCACTGAACTCGATTATAAAACAGCTGATCCTGCGCGCGAATAAAAACAAAAGGGTGCCGGATATTAAATAAATAAGCGAACCCATAAAATAATATGATCCAGCGCGAGAGACCCGCAAGAACATCGAGACTACACCCGGTAAAGCGCTAAGTCCCAATACAAAAAAATATATGCCTAATAATCTCAGGCATATTATGACAAAAATTTTTTTCTCCATTTTTAATCTGACTAAAACCCGGCATCTGTTGCAGCTATCGCGCTTGGCAAAATAGCATTCGGATGCAGACTTATTCGTCTTTCAATCCTAATAACGTCATTCCCGTCCCCGGGGCTTGGGACGCCAACCCTTTGATGAAACCCACCCCTCTGATGCCTGACTGAATATATCAAACCTTGGAACATAAGGCTTTATATCAATCAGGGGGGTATTGTCCAGGACATCAATACCCTTTACCGTTAAGACGTTGTCCTCACGGGCGATTAAGTTTACGATCGAAATGCCAATTCCGTTGGGTCGGCACGGGTGCCGCGATGCAAAAATTCCATGAGGCCTGTCATCGAGAAAGGTTGGACGAATGAGCTCTATTTTTCCGGCCCGATCAAATAAATAGAGCAGATAGATATAAGAAAAAGTTTCAACATCCTGCAATCCCTGCTCATATTCATGAAACACCTCTACGGTGCCGGAAGTATCCTTTGAATAAATCGACTGAATGGGACACGCTTCTTTCTCCCGGAACGGAGAATGAATAATCCCGATCGGATTAATCTTGTTTTCCATAGTACCGATAATGACCCGTGACCTGATAATCAAACAGCATGTCTTCGATAACCGGGCCCGATCCTATATTGTGAACAATAAATGGTATATTACCATCTTCTGAGCGCATGTCGATGACTATTCCAATGTGAGCCAAATTTCCCGGCAGCATCCAGGTTACGATATCTCCAGCTACATAATCATCCGGATTTTGAGTTAGCGGTAAAACCACACCTTTTCTGATAAAAAAAGTCTGTAAGTTTGGAACGCGTCGGTGATCGATATTGGTGTCGGGCCTGGTTAACCGCCACAATTTTGGGTACAGATAAAAATTATGTCGCATATCCTGGTGAAGATCTTTTTGAAGATCAATACCTAATTCCCGATAGGATCTTATGATAACATCCGTACAAACACCGATATCATTAGGGACATCGCCATTGGGATATCTTATTTTGCGATAGGCGCCGTCATAGCGGACATGGTGGTTGGTTCGTTCAATAGCCGCTTCAACCAGCTTTTTGCTGAAATATGGGGGTTCTCCCGGCCTGTAGGCCAAGGCCAATATCGGGATACATAACAGTAATATTACAATTAATTTTTTCATAACTATCTAGTGGGGTCAGGTCTCAACTATTAACTTATTGTGGTTAATTGTTATTAGTTGAGACCTGACCCCTATTCTAGATTCTCCAGCGATACTGGTACATGGTGATAATTACTTGCTCACCGATGCTGCTTAATTTGATGACAAAAAGGAGATCATCCCTATTATCAGAATACTTAACCTTATATAAGGCATATGTCATGTTATCTTGATTCAGATAGCCCAAATATTGGTGGCTGACATAACTGCCCATTTTTAATTTTATACCCTGTGATTGTTTGATAAATTTATTTTTATCCACGTCTTCAATCACATCAATACTCAAATGCTTCATAAATTGCTCATACGAAACTACTTCAAATGACTGAATGAAATCCTGGAATATGGGTTCGACAATCATTTTGATGGTGTGATCATCATCTCCAAGTATTTTTCCCTGGGCGGGCAGACTGACGACAAGCAAAATACAGCAAATAAAATATGGGACCTTTTTCATAGATATCCTCCCCTTTCAAAAGATAGTCCGTAACCTAAAGATTTCCCAAAAAAAAGTCGTTTCCCGACGATCTTCCAATTGGATTTTCCTGGGTCTCGGAAAAGGCTACAAACACAAAGCAGAAAAGGGCTTTATTATATCATAAAACAGGTTGCAGGTGGGAATATCTTGGATGCATTGGTTTACGCATCAAAGCCTATGATCACTACATCAGCAGCCTCGTCGCGAAGGGGGATCAATTTCTGGTAGTTTTCAGAGCTATACCACTGCTGCATGGCTGATGGCTCTGAAAACTCTATGACAACCGTATTATGGTAGGGATGTTCACCGGTAAAAACGTTGAATCGTTTACCCCTAAAAAGGATTTTTGCCCCAAAGGGGGCCAATGAAACCTGAACGCCCTCAACGTATTTTTCCCACTTCACGGCATCTTTGATGGTAATATGACCGATGAGATATGCAGCCATTGCTCACCTCTATTTGTATCATAATGGGGTCGCATCTTAAATATTAAATGGTAGCAGCAATATTTAATATTTAAGATGCGACCCCATTTCTTCGACGCGCGACTCCATCACAGTAGAGCCACCAAAACCGAGAAGCCATCGCAGAAAAGGAAACCTCTCGCTACGGACAGGAATGAATCCCCGCCGTTCATAGAGGCGCCGCGCGCCAGGGTTGGTGTCAATCACATCCAGGCGAATAGTTGCAAAGCCGTTCTGCCGTGCATAATCCACTATTTTCCGCAGTAGCCGGCTTCCAATGCCATGCCCACGATAATCCCTGTGAACCGCTATACCGTCCATCAAGAGTTGTCCAGGTTTTGGTTTTCTTTCGTAAAGGCTGAAAATGGCGATGGCCCGCAGTCCACGGAAAACACCCAATTGGGTTAAGAGCACACCTGCTGTGATGCCCCCAGTCAGGGAACCATCGGGGGTATGGAAGCCGGCCAGACCGACCAGCTTGGACTCTAAACTTGCGGTAAGGGCAAAGCTGCCTACAAACGCGCTCTCATAAAGCCTCAAGCGGTCTTGGCGAGACGTGATAGCAACCGCGAACTTCTTACCGAAAGCCTCATCGTACAACTCAGCGGCCCTATTGAGTTGACCTTTTTCCAAACCAATACGGTAAACGACATTTAGTTCTTGAGACATACCTGGAACTCTTGCATTAAATGGGTATGTGGTTTGCTTTTATTTTTTAAGGAGTTTTTTTCTCCTGTTCAAAGCAGTCAGGGCAGTAGCTATGTGAAAAAGATACATCCGTTTTTTCTGAAATGTAGTCCTCGATGCCCTTCCAAACATCTGGATCCTTCTCTTGTTTATCTACGGTTCTAATCTTTTTGCACTTTGAACAAATCGGGAGAATGCCTTGTAAAGTAGACCGCATTTCTGAAAGAAGCCGTGACTGAACATCGACCCCGATGAAAACAAATATTGCCCCGAAAAGGAAAATGTCTATCTCCTTAAGGCAAGACGGTGCGCTTCAGCGGCACAACCCTTTTTGTTGGCTGCAAGTGCCTGGTTTTGAATTTTATATTGATGTGTCAATCCATTTTGATGGTAAGCGCTGCGACAAAAACCAGCAAATGAGCTATGGCAACTAGATATTAACACCTTATGTAACTATCAATTTAGCCAGAAACAAGGCTTTCTTATCCATTTTCATTTCAACCTTAATGGCCACCGTGGGCGAAGCCTTGAGTTTGTCGAAAGGCTGAGCCCAACGGGTCCGGCTGCAGCGAGTTATGGTGAGTTATGACTATGGCCTCTTAAACGGACAAGACTGTAACCAATCCAGACCAACCAGATTAAGATACACAGCGCTGCAGCTCTTTGCCCAATACCCATCGGCACAAGGTACATAACCAATACTATTAGAAAAAAAGCAACGGCCACCAGGGCGATATGAAGCACCGTAGCGCTACCCAGATCAAACACGCCCGCCCCTAAGAGGCTGATGGCTGCAATAATAAGAAATAACCGTATGATAATAGGTGATTGGCATTGATGCAATCCTATTTGAGCGGTAAATACTGAAAGTGCAAAACCAAAAAATGCTAAAATCATAAGAGAACCATGCCGCCCCAGAGCAAGCTCGCTCATTAGCTGATGCACCGGATCATAGTTTTGCTGGACGATATGGAGGTAAATAACAATTAATATAAAACCTATAGCGCCGCCAATGGTAATCGGTCCTATGACATAATTATTGGTTTGCACTCATCCAATCCTCTATTTTGATACGTGTTTCCTCTGGCACTGCCCGCCACCTGGTATTTTCGGTAAGAACGAGCTCTTTTCGGTATTCGTCCGCGACCGCCGCAACAATTTGCTTAAACCATTCGAAATGGCCCCACGATTTGTACTCCCGGGGAAGCAGGCAGTTTTTTTGTTTGTCCCAGGTAACGCCCATGGCGGCGCGATATATAAATGCAAAGTCTCGATCCTGCTCCAGGTTCGGCCGGATATTGAGCTTCCCGGCCCTATCCACAGATATCTCTATGATTTCTACTTTTTCCATCGCGGCTTGACCTTTAATCATAGCACCCACCATCATTTGCCGGTGGAAGCCGGAGTCCGAAGCTATCCAGGTGGGTGGCGAAATTAGAGATTTTCGGCCGATATGATTATCCTTACCGTTCTATAGACGGATCACCAACACCATGACAATGAATATCGTAATCGTCGCAAAAATAGCGATACGTGGAAATGGTTTAATTAAAGAATATTGACCAAACAGTTCCGGAAAGAACTTTGATGAGTATCTTCACAGATTCCTGCCAATATTATATACTTTCTCAAGATTCTCCTGCCGATACGTATTATCCTTTGGCATCATCCCTCCAAGTATTACCATCCTGGCTTCCTTCACGCCGACCCCAAGAAGCCGATCATTGAGCATGATCCGCTCCATACTCTCTGCGATGCCGGTTTCTTCGAGGTGTTCTAATGTGTGACCTGCCGAACAGATAACGATAGCCTTCTTGATTTCAATCTGCGTGTATCGTACCTCGCTTTCATCATAAAAGTAAGCATATCCATAAGTAAGCACCCTATCGAACCAGCCCTTTAGTTTCGCGGGGCAGTCGCTCCACCACACGGGATAAATAAAAGCCAAAGCATCGGCCCTACCGATTTTCTCCTGCTCAGCCCTGACATCATCTGGTATCGGTGCATCGGGGTCGAGTCCAACTTCTCGGTGGTATTGCTCAAGATCCATTTCAGATTCGAAGTTCATCCTGTATAAATCACTAGTTTCATAGGTGTGGCCAGCGTCCCTGAGGCCTTCCGTAAACTTGTCAAGAACTTCTCGATTGAATGAATCTTGGCTTGGGTGTGCAAAAACAATGTACACGTGCATGTGAGATCCTTTGAAAAAAATAGATATTGCCTAACGGCTGCGAGCTGAGCAGTGCCAATTATCTCCTGCGCTTATGAGTTCGGCCGGTGGCAGCGTAAACGCCTGTGAGTTGTTAGCTTGCCAAAACGCTAGCCGTAAACTGGCTGCAGGACGAGCATACCGTCTCTTTTCGTAACCGCCATGGCGAAACCGAATCTGTCAATGTCGACCGCCAAATCGAGATCCGAGGCTGGAAATACCGCATCCGATGGATCAATAAACTTGCGGCCCGCTTTTGACTTTCGCACCCGATCAATGATCGGGCCCACCGATGGAGGGGCATCAGAAAGCAGTCCTTCGAGTAGATCCGCGCAGGCGGCATCTTCATCACCCCAACCTCCGGGTAGCAGCCCGGTTTGAAGCAAGGTGACGCAATCCGGCGCGATACTCATCACCCGTCGTGACGTGGCCCTTATGCAGCACAGACCCGTTGCAAGGATGTTGTTCGCATTCGCGGATCTCACAACACCCTGGGTCCCGGCTGTCGAGCGATGGATCAGACGGCGATTCCGTAAATTGGCATTCGCTAAGTAGGTTGGCGAATTGCCCAGATCAAATCCCTCAACCGGAACACCATCTACTTCCCCCATCAACAGTGCATCCGGGAAGCGATCGCGTAGTTCGAAGGCTTCTTCGATCCCGGAAACAAGAATGATCTCACGAGCACCGAGATCAAAGGCGTATGCCGCTGTTGTGAAAGCTCTGAGAACGTCAATTACGACGACGGTGTCGGTTTCGTTGCCAGTGTTTTCAAGAGTGGCCCGCTTGATTTCCATTGCCTTGAACTTGCAGATCGATTGTCAAAAAAACGTTGGGTATGGCCTGCTTGTGAAGATCCAAAATGTTAACATGTCAGGTAAACTTCTCTGACTTTTTTAAATATGCCGGTCCAGGTAAAAGCGTCAAGTTTGTTCCGAATGGGTGATAAATCAATTTGGGAACACTTACATGCTGCGTTCATCTGCTGCTGAATCGCTTTTTTCAGATTTTGTTCAAATGAAGGTTCATCTTCCCGGTATGGATGATCGCTAAAGCGCAGACGTGGTGTCTTTACAAGGGTTATAAAATCCGTATCAGAATTGCCTAATATTTCCCTGGTTCCCGGAAGATCGGTGGCAACAATTCGGCAGCCACTGGCCAGGGCCTCCAGGATAACCAGGGGTAAACCTTCATAAAAAGAGGGCAATACCAGAATATGAGAGTGTCCCATTATCTCGGCCAAACGCTTTTGGGGAAGTGCGCCGTAGACATGTACCTTTTTCCCCAGTTCCTTGGCAAGCATGAGGCAATACTCTTTTTCTTCTCCGCTGCCGCTGCCCAAAAGGTGTAATTGCCATGGGGGAGAACTGATTGATTGTAAAGCACGCAAAAACCAGGGGACACCTTTGGCGTTGCTCAGCTTTCCTGCATACACCAATTGCACCGGAGGAGGCTTTGGTTTTGTTTCTGAATAAAACAGACTGTCGTTATAACCGGCACCGGCAATAATAATTTTTTCAGGAGCCAGATTGTATAAGCCGATAATTTCATTTTTTTGGGCCTCACTTAAGGCCATTATAACATCAATTTTCCGGCATCCAATTAAAACTCTTTCCTGAAGGTCAGGACAATTCTGAAATTGCCGCAAATCCGAGCCATGGCAGGTAGTTACCATCGGAATATTGGGGAAAAGCTGGCCAGCCAAAGAACTGACCAGCCAGAGATGGTGGCTGTGAATGATATCCGGTTTAAACTTGTGAACAGCATTTTGCAGTATGTCGGTAAAAGCCTTTTCATATTGACAGAGATTTTCTTCGGAAAGGTCGCCAAACCTCGTACTTTCATAAGGCATGACATCGCTCATACCGGGGATATGATAGGAAACATCAGCATTATGAAAATTCACAAACATGGATTTTTTTTGCTCGATGCAGTCGCTGCCATCACAGCCATCCGAGTGCACACCTGCAACCAGATAATTGTCATAGCCGCAAGCGCTTGCCTCCCGGATCATGGCTTGCACATATATACCACTGCCGGTTGAGTCCGGTCTCTGACTGAGCAAGTGAAGAATTTTCAGTTTTTTCGAGTTAGGCATAAGCCATTCGATGCTGATGGCGATACACATGGTTCGCCCGGCATCATCGGTGCGGGTTGATATACTTCCCGGGCATGCTGTTGTCAGGCGTCAATCTCGGTCTCCTGCCAATATGTCGGGACTGAACGCGACCTACTATATTTGAGATAGCTTCTACCCTAAATGAGCGTAAACAAAATGGAGAAATTAATTAAAAAACCTAATTTATTGCATCCGTTAAGCGCTATGTAGGCTGTTTATAACTCTCGCATCAGTGAAATATGAATTGTTAAAAAACCACTCCATTTTGTTTACCCTTCGGGAAAGCCCGCCTGAGGCGGACAAGCCACGCCAAAGGCGGACAAGCCACGCCAGAGGCGGGCAAGCCGATGTTTATCCGCCAGAGATCTTTGGCGGATTAATCCGCCAACGTACTTTGGCGGAACACCCCATCTTCAGCGCTTGTCAGCCTCTGGCTGGTTGCCAATGGCTCGCAGTAGTTTACTACGACTTCGCCCTTGCACGCCTTGAATCTGGCCAAGGGCTTGCAGTAGTTTACTACGACTTCGCCCTTGGACGCCTTGAATCTGGGGCACTCCTCCAGAGGCGGATCTTCGACCTCGACTTTCGCTCAATTAGGGTTCTAGTGTGTTAACCCATGTCGAGCCATCCGTGAAACTACTAAATGATGAAAGGGTCGAATTAGATTAAAATAAATAGGACCTGTCCAATGCTTATAAAAAACAGTCGTAATCACGTAAAAGCGATTAATGGAATTATCTACTGGTTCTATGACAACGCCAAAATAAGCCCGTAAATGCTTGTCATCCGGAGTTTCTGACACCCAATACATGTCCGCCTTGGCACATCGAACTATAAAAAAGGTAACCTTCTCCCCTGGCGTAAATGAAACATCTTCAGGTTGCAGATTTGGTAATTCTTCCGGCGCTTCATGTTTAACGAGTCCAAGAATGCCTACCAGAAGTTTTCGGATGCGATAAAGCTGGACAATCCACCACGGATAGTATGACAGCATAGATGCAATAAATTTCCGTAAGGTGGTCTCGCCTTCGAATACTTTAACATCGGTGAAATTAGCATTTTTGAAATATTTTTCTAACTCGCTGATTTTAAGTAGATATTCCATTGTAATATCACAACGGCGCGATTCACCTGTTCAGCGGAAAAAATCACCACCCGATTAAGATTGGACCATACGGACAAAGCTGGTGTTTGAATAAAGCGCCTGACCCGGCCGGTCAGTGTGCAACCGTATTGTTACAAGGTTATTTCACATTTCATCAAAAAACAATCGTCTTCATGCTTGATAAATTCATTTCCTTTTAGTTCAACTTCCTGTACAACCTCGAATCCAGTACGTTTATAACCCGGTATTGCCAGTGCGTTATCTGCGAAGACGATGAGGCTCAGGGCATTGTATCCGTTTTCGATAGCTTTTTCTTTGGTGAGTGAGATCAACTTTTCACCGATGCCATTTCTTCGATAACTTTCAATTACGCACAAATCATCAAGGTACCAGCTGTTTTCGATACGTGCTGAATAAAAGTGGCTAAGATGCTCTAATCTGTCCGCAGGGAAAAAGCTTTTCATTTCAGCTGTGATTTTGTGATAAGAGGATGGATAGGAAAGGGCCATTGCGACAATATCATTTTTATCTATCGCGACAATTGCGCTTTTGTAAGAGTGAGGGGAATTGTCGTTTTCAAGACCGCGGGCCACAACTTGAACGGATGTCATTCCAGGTATTAAATCGCGACATAAATATTCCACTACTCCATCCGAGGCGATGTTTATCAGTTCTGCCAGCTTGGCACAGTCTTCCTTTTCGCCGGGCCTGTAGTTAATTTCCATGTTTTATTCTCCCATATCTTTGACAGATAAAGTCTAGGTGAGATGCGTACCTGTTTAGTGACTTGATAGCAGGTCTTTTATTCGAAATCGTGAAGTTTCATCACGGCCTGCCGCACCAAAGCCTCGGCGCCCGGTTGCACGAATCACTCATCTGGAACTAATTTCGTATTGCTTCTGCCTGCTCCTTCGGCATGTGATTAAGAAGTAACAAAACCGCCAGAATTAACCCGGCCATCATCATGTCTTTTGTCAGGCTTTCATAGCCTAAACCAGCTTCTTTTCCTTAACAAAATACACCACAAGAATAATGTAGGGCAGCGACGAGATAAGAAAAAACTCACTTTGCCTCCCACCCGTAGACCATAAATAAATAAATGCTGCCACTGCCCATGCAGTCAGTGCTGTTAAATATAGTACCTTCCTTCTTCGATGTGACAATGCAACGATTAAGACGGGAAGAAATAACACCCCCAATACGAATGTCAATGCAAAGTAGTAACCCGCATGCGATACATCCGCATTTACCGGAGTTGTCGATAACAATATTAAACCAGCCACCAGAAACAGTTTAAAAAGACAACCATTCATAGAGAAATTTGACCTGACGACCAATCTCACCGGCGCTTTGGAGCGCAGCGGAGAAGCGGTCAATCTTCATGCAGCTGCTATGAGGGTTAAACTGCTGGAAAAATTCAATCTAACTAAAGCTTTTTAATGAACCGGCTAAAAAATTGGCTGAGGAACGTCCCCATAATGAGTTGTTGAGGTTATAGTCATATTGAAAACCTCTCCTGTAGCCAGGTTTAAATCTGCAACTAAAACCGGTGTCATTTTTGCACTCATATCCATTATTTCGCTTAGAGGAACAAATTGTTTGCCGGGTTTATCGATTTTTGAAAATACCACTTTTATTTTATCGGATTCTGTCCCCCACAACCAACCTCTTAATGATGACCTTTTTCTGAAGCTTTCTTCAAATTCCGCTTGGTTATGGATTTCCACAAACATACCTAACATGCCGTAGTTGCCTGGTAAAATATGGGCCGTAAAACTGACAAATCCTTGTGCAGTTAAAGCTTTTTTAACCGAATCGTAGGCCATGGCTTTATATACCACATCGCGTAAATAACTCTCTGCATGCGGAAAAATTGAGATGGCCATAATATTCTTTTCAGGGATTTTAGTGATTGAAATATTAGCAATGGTATGATTCCTCAAACCTATTGCTCCAGCAATAATAATTATTATTACCAATACTGCAGCCATAAGTTGCGCGACTTTTTGATTTGAAATCCAGCCGAATAGCAGGTTAAATATTTTTCCTCCTGGATTCCAGGGAATAAACATCGCTGTTTTTTTCATGTATTCCGAATATTCGGGATAGCTGGATTTCATTTTATTTTCTTCGAATTTAGCCAGGTAATAATAAAAGATGCTCATGGCTGAAAACAGTATTAGCATCATCATTCTGGGCCACATGGAAAGCAAACCAATACCCGATAGTGTAAAAAACAAATACTGAGGGTGTCTAATGTATGAATAAACAAAGCTTGTTACTATTTTTTTTCGTCTGAATTTGGAATAATAGACTTGAAAGGCAAATATAAAAAACCCTATCAGGCCTATTATAAAGAGATACGGGCCAGTCCACCGTATCAATTCCAGCAATACACTGTTTGTAGCAGCCACAGAATGCGGTAAAAAGAAAGCGGCAATCCACGCAGTCAGAACGCTCTGACGAACTCCTTCCAAAAAAGGGAGATAGAATGAATACAGGAAAAGACCAAAAGGCGTAGCCATTAAGATCCCTTCCAACATTATTAGCGCGTAAAATACAAAAATTGCACGAGCAGTAACTTTTTTTCTAATTGTCATAATTGAAGATTGTTTTGTTGTAATTTTGTTTAAAGCCGTGTTTATTTATTCTTAAAGGGGATTCGCCGCCCCAACCTCGTAGATAAGCAGCGCGCCAAATTGCAAAAAGGTCCATTTGAAAATCTAAAATGTAGACAGTTCAAAAAGTCACCGCTGGTTCATCTTCATTGCACACTGTTGTTATGTTCTTTTTCTTTCATTTTTGCTTGGAATTTCTCTTTATAAATAATGAATCGAACGTGTTTTCCGCGTGTGATTAAATCAACACCATCATGAGCTTCTATTTCAAACACCAGCTTTCGACCGTCTACTTCGATCAGTTTTACCTTGGTAGTTACTTCAAAGCCAGGGGGCGTTGCTGCTAAATGGCTGACGTCAATGTGAATTCCAACCGTCTGCTCTTTGGGCCAATCCAAATGGGGATTAATCGCCTTTAGGCAGGTCCATTCAATCAATCCAATCATATAGCCAGTCGCAAATACTTCAGGCATTACGAGAAATTCTTCTGATTCAGGATATAGGGTTGGAACCGTCTTTGTGGGTGGGATAGTAAATTTGTAGGTATATTCAATGCCCGGTTTTAATGTGCCTTTCATTTATTTCTCCTTATCATGATGTCATGGCTAAGCTGCGTGCCTCACGCCTTTCGATTAGGCGAGGGAATTCTATGAAAACCTCGATGTTACACCATGTCCGCATCGACCGCAGGTTAGAATTAGATTATTAGCTACCGACTAAAAATATCCGGTTTATCCTCGGCTGCAGAATCCAAATTCCAATGATTAAAAAATAAGCAGCAAAAAAGGTTCCAAGCCAGTCCTTATAATTTACCTTCCGTCTCTTTTCGACCATAACCAAAAGCTTGGATAAAAAATATAAAGCATAAATGTTACATCCGAAGTATGTTATGTGAAATAATGTTAAGTTATCTAGTGGAATAAAATCGAAACTGAAGAAAATGGAGTAAATAAAATTATAGCCCAAACAAAATGTAAGTCGCCGTATTGGAACAGCTAAATTTGATGAAAATTTTTTATTAATAAAATTGCAAACACTATAAATCCACAAAATAGTAGTACAAATGGCTATAAATATGCCAAATTGCATCATAATCATTGACTCAACTATGGGCGCGGTGATGGTTGCCACAATAAGAGGCAAAATCATTAATGAAAATATTTGCCATGCAGGCGCTGACACAAAAAATGATAATTGATTCATTTTTATTTCAACCAGTGCGATTCAGCAGCGCGCGGTCATTGGCGCGTCCGACTGAAAGTGCCAGGTTAGATAACCTATATGGGTATCCCAGGAATAATACGGCCCTTTACCTTTTTCTTGTAATCCAGGTACGTCGGTCCAATTGCACTCTCCAAGCTTTCTTCCTCGATTAGAATCAAAAACAAAAAGCCTGACCACCATACTGGCACCAGCGCAACACCGATGATGGAACCATGAATTATTGACCAGCCCAAACACCAGAGTATTTCTCCTAAATAAATTGGATTTCTCGTGTATTTATAAAAATTTTTAGTTATAAGCGCCATATCTTCTCTTGCGATACTCAGTGGCCGTATCAGAAAGCAAGGCCCAAGGGCAAAGAATAAACCTATCACGAATATAGGAATACCTATGGCGGAATTAAATCCATTAAGATAAAAACGGGGCTGCTCAACAGAAGGTAAAACAAGGATAAGCCTGCCAAGAGATAGAACTGTCACAATAATCCATCCTAAAGCAGGATGGCCGCCAATCTTTCTGCTACCAACAACAGAGCAAGCACCAACCAATGTAAACATGCTTATTAAAGCCCACAAGAATGGATTGTTGAGATATTGATTCATTTTACCATCCCCTCTTTATATCTCGTCGCGGATCAGGCGCGCTGTCAAGCGTCGCCTGCATCCGGCTTGTTGGGTGCTACATCCTTTCCTTCCAGCCATCTCTGAGCTTCTTCGACAGTTGCAAATGAGCGAGAGAATGCCCCGCGGTTTGCAGCCACAGTTTCTCCAAATTGGGTCTCGCGATCTGAGGATTGGCAAACGAGCGCAATTTTGATCCCTCTCAGTACTTTGGGCACCGAAGCACCAAGGTCAAACATTTGTATTAGTTTGGT